>NZ_SHKN01000001.1:0-300000 GCF_004217115.1 Ancylomarina subtilis
AATTTAAAACTATAAAAGACAGGCAAGCAAGGCTCAATTAATACCGCACCCCTAACAAAAGCTAAATTGCAGCGGGGGATATATAGTTTGCATAATATCTGCGTTTTATTAACTTTATGTTCGCTTTGATAAGGCGGTCGTTTTATATCCCGCCGACAACTTAGCAAGCCCGTTAGCACACATTAAAATGAAACAATTAATTCTTATACTAATAGTGGTGTCTCTCTCGTCATTGAATTCATATTCTCAGACTAATGTTATTGCTGACAATGATGATAACTTTTATAAGAAAGCATTTAGTGTGTACTTGGATAGTTTGGAAAGTTATTTCGCTCCAATCATAAAATTAGATTCTAAAGAACTTGATTCTGATTGGCACAGATTAAAAATCAAAAAAGATGAAGCAATAACTTATTTCTTAAAAGACACATTCAATAGCTACAAAGTCGAACTTTTTGACAGTGATACTTTAATTTCAATTCTCGATTCACCAGACAAGAAAATCATTTTGACAGAGATTACACCAATTAAGATTAAAAAGGATAAACTAGAAATAGACTTTATTGACTTTGAAGTGAGCTTTGTAAAAGACAGTCTGTCTGAAAGAATTGTGAGTGGTTGTTCTCTTGAATACCGATTTGATTGTGATTTAAATGAGTTTGTTTTATTTGAATCTGCTTTTTGGTTTATTGATGAATAACGTGTGCTAACAAAAGTAAGCGTTGCACATCCCCTTAATATTTTCTATTAAGGGGATATTTATTGTATTTAGCTTTCTATACTTGCGTTTTACGGTGCTGTATTTTATACAAATCAGTTCTAGATCTTAAATTATTTAGGGCTTAAAAGAGATCTAAATAAGCCGATTGTGTTGATTAAAATAGAAAAATAGTTATTTGCCTGATTTGCCATAGTTTCTGCCTTTTTTGTGACAAATTTCAATAGTTTTTTCAGGTTATAAGCCGTAGCTGACATGTGCATCACCTTATTGGCCTGCTGTATTCCTATGGTATTTATTTTACGAAGTCCCATGAATTGGGTGAGTATGCCAAAAACAGGTTCTACCGTTGATTGCCGCTTTCCTTTCATATAGCGGCCTAATTTACTTGCTACTCTCTTATTATTTCGTTCATATTCATTGACGTAGACGGTTATACCAATCTTCTTCTCAAAACCTTTTCCTATGCAATCTTGTTTGATGGGGCAATTTTTACAATCACTTCTTCTGGTTAGGTAATGGTTTTGCAGGGAGTTTTTCACCATTTTTTGTTTACGAAAGGTGACCTTTCTTCCCTGGGGACAAAGCCAGTAGTTTTCTTCCTTACAAAAGGTAAAGCCTTCGGGACCGCCCTTGTAGGTTCCGTGTTTGGGTATATAGCTAATCAAATTTTCTTTTTCTAAAAAGGCATAATTCTCACCGCTGCTGTAACCGGCATCTGCCAGTAGATTCCGCCAAAGCAGACCTTGATCTCTTAGTCTTTGTTTTAAACGTTTAGTGGCATCCTGTAGAATCTGGCTGTCCTTTTGGTCTGCATGATAAGCCTTCACATCCGTGATGACGTGACCTGCTGTATCAACGCTGATGTTGTTATGGTAGTTTAGCTTTCTGGCTTTGCCAGGCTTAACGCTAATCCGGGCATCGGGATCAGTAGGACTGTAGTGGGTTTTATTACTGGTGTATTTAGCTCCCTTATTGCTGGCTCCAGGGCGTTGATCCTGATTTTCCTGCCAGTTCTTGTTACGACTTTTCAGTGCTTGTAATTCCTGTTCACTTGCCGTTATAATTTGTTGTTGTTTAGGCGCTTTATTCCCTTTGGCTTTCCGGTCGGGACGACTTTGATAGCGTACTTTTTGCAGATGAGTTTCAAGTTCCTGTTCAGGAACCTTTAACTCGAGACTATCCATGCTGGCATTGGCTTTTATGGGAGCAGAATCCATGGCCTGGCTGTGTCCGGCCACCATGCCTTTTTCTACACACATGCTTAATACATATGTAAAAACCTGTTCAAATATAGTTTCTGGAAATAATTGTCGTGTACGGCTTACAGTACTGTGCCATGGCAGGTCTTCATCAATATCAAAGCCCAGGAAATAGAGGATGTCCAACCGCATGGAGCAATGCTCGATGAGTTGTCTGTCACTGATAATATTTTCCAGATAGCCAACCAAACAGAGTTTGTAGAAAACGATGGGATCAATACTCTTCTGTCCACATGTACCATAATAGGCATCAGTTTGCTTGTATAAGAACGATAAATCCAAAACCTCTCGTAATCTTCTATAGAAGTTGTTCTTTGGAACTCGTTTAGAGAGTTGGAAACTTGAAAACAATTTCTCTTGATAAACCTTTTTGCCTTGCATTTTTATTTGCAAGTATAAAACATGACAGTTGATTTAGAAAAAATATATTGTTAGATTTATCAACAGTTTATCAAGACTTGTGCAACAGGCACAAAAGCTAAATTTCATGGGCGTTGACGAGCAGTTCGAAAGTTTAGTACAATTAAGAAACACCAGCAAGCCAATCAAATTTGTGCTTGCTCAAAATATAAACAAATTTACTCGGCCTGCTTCTTTAGCGGTTTGATAGGACATTAGTTCTAAATCGCCCACGAAACTTAGCAAGCCCGTTATAGCCCATTATAAATGAAGCAACTAATAACTATATTAATCCTGATTTTGACTTCGATTGGTTTGCAAGCCCAAACGATTGACACATTTTTTTTGCAATATTCAATTTCAAAATACGATACGGTTGTTTACAAAAGAATAATTGAAAAATTGGATAAAAACAATTTGATTCATGTCCAAGATTATTATCCAAACGGACAGGTTCAAATGGATGCAACTTACTCAAATTTCAATAAAAAGGTAAAAGAGGAACTTCAATGTAATTACCGAACAAATACAAAACAAGGAAATTACAAAGAGTGGTCAAAGAATGGACAGCTTATTTACGATGCCAAATATAAAAATGGACTAAGAGACGGATTAGCCGTTTCATGGTACAACACTGGGATTATAGAATCTGAAAAAAACTGGAGTAATGGGCAATTAAATGGTATTTGTAAATATTGGAATGAGAAAGGCAATTTAGAGTATGAAATAACATTCAAAAATGGCATTAATCAATCCCCGGAAACAGTTTTTTACAAATACATTACTTATTTACCAGCCGATTATGCCAATGATTTATCTAAAGAATATCCTTTATTAATTTTTCTTCATGGAGGATCTGCTCGTGGAAAAGATACACTTGATTTATATAGTTCGGGACCATTTGACCAAATTTATAGAGGACGCAATTTCCCTTTTATAGTTGTTGCTCCACAATGTCCAAAACATCTTCGCTGGTCGACTGAAAACTGGTTTGAAAATTTCTATTCTGACTTGATAAAAAAATACAGGATTGATACAAACAGAGTTTATTTAACAGGAGCTAGTCTTGGTGGTTCTGGAACTTGGTATCTCGCAACAAAATATCCTGACAAATTTACTGCAATTGCCCCAATGAGTGGTTTCACCAGACACATGGATTATATTTCTAACAATGTTGAAAACTTAAAAAACATTTCTATTTGGGCTTTTCATGGAGAATCAGACAATGTTGTTCCAGTTGAAGAAACAGATTATTTGATAACCAAACTATCCGAAATAAACAACCAAATCAAATATACAAGAGAAAAAGATGTTGGTCATTCGATTCATTGGTTAGTATATCCTGAAACTGAAATATATGATTGGTTTTTAAAACATGAAAAATAACGGGCTATAACAAATTGTATATGGCAGGCGGGGGACTTAGCGGTCTGACAAGTCAGACCTTGCGCCCACTTTCCTGCGGGTCTGACAGGATTTCTCTTCGAAATCCCGCCCGACCACATACAAGTGACCGTTAGCGGCAATTATGTATACCCATATTTAAAGGGTCTACTTAATCAATTTAATAATTATTAATACAATATTATAAAATATGGAAAATGGGATAAAAGAACTTTGCAATTCTTGCAATAATAAAACAATTGACTTTTCTACTGGCATCCTATGTAAAGTAACAAAAGAAAAACCTGATTACTCTGGTAGGTGTGATAATTATGATGAGAATGCATTCCAATTACGGAAATTTGAAAATGAAAAAGAATATCGAAGTACATTTCATATTCGACAAAAAATCATTGCAATATTCTCTCTTGTGCTTGTTATAGATATTCTTTCAAAACTAATATCATACTATACTGACAATTATTATGACATTACCTATATTTTGATTTACATCATTAGTTTTTCTGTACAAGCAGGATTATTATATGGAACATATTTGGGTTTAGATAAAATTAAATCAGCATTAACATACTTGGCTATATGTGGAATTATAGTAGGTTGTTATATGACTTTCCTTATTGATAATAGCCACAGTTTTTTATTTCACACTATCTATATATCTAAACTACTCTTATATGCATATATAGTAAGGTTACTATTGTTCGATTTTGAGTTTAAGAGATTTTTTGAATATCAACATAAAAATCGCTAACAAAAGCTAAATTTCATGGGCGCTGATGAGCAGTTCGAAAGTTTAGTTCAATTAAGAAACACCAGCAAGCCACCTAGATTTGGTTTGCAAAAAATATAAACAAATATATGTGGCTTGCTTTCGTGCGATTTGAAAGGTCAGTTCTTTTAAATCGCCCAGGAAACTTAGCAAGCCCGTTAGTCAGAATTGCTATAAAACAATAGACTTATACAAAATGATTTTTTTTATAGAAACTTATAACTGAATCGAATATTTCATCTAAAATTCTAACAGAAAATGAAAAAACTAATACTCACTTTAACTACTATAATTAGTTTCAGTCTAATTAGCTTAAGTCAAGAAAGTCATTTATCCCTTATCTATGATTTTAAGGGCAACGATTTTGATTATGCAATAAAGGGAATGGTTGGTACAAATGATTCACTTTATATCATAAATAATACGCCCAATGGACAAGGTAAGTTATTTAGAATTGATGAGAATGGAGATGGGTATGAAGTCATTTGGGAATTTGATGATGTGAATTATGCACCCAACAGTCTTGTGGCAAATGATACAGTGATTTATGGAACTACTAGATTTAGTCCTAAAGGAGGTGGAACACTTTTTAAATATTCCTTAAAATCTTATTCATTCGAATTTATTACAGATTTTGATCCATTTGATGTTCGAGAAGTACAAGTCAAATATGTGACAGATAGTGTTTTGTGGTTAAGTTCTCAATTGTCATTTGTTGATGAGGGCAGCATTTTTACTATTGAAAAAGATGGGACGCAATTAAAAAAAATCTACAATGATACGGATTCTCAGAAGGGACAAAATCCAGTTGATTTTGTTTTCCATGGAGATAGCATTTACATCGCATGCTATAATGGTGGAGGGAATCCATATCCTGATGGCACTGGTTCAACTGTTTTAAGTGGGAGTTTTATACGTATCAAATCGGATGGTACCGGATACGAAAATCTAGTTAAGGGAGGAGATGGAATTGGAACCCAACCTCAATCCTTAATAATTAGGGAAGATAAGTTAATTGGACTTTTTGCTAACTCTGGAAGTAATTCGAAATTAGGGGGTCAGTTATTTCGAAGTGACTTAGATGGCTCTTCAATAGACTCATTAGGTGCACTTAAACATAGGACTCATACTAAAATGATATCCACCGATAGTTTAATCTATGGTATAAGTTCCTTACAAATATTTGGAATAAACCCTTTTGATGGAGAGATCCGGATTTTTGAGGATCTTCAAAGCGAACCTGATTTCGGTTATGATGTTGTTGCAAACCCCGCATTTTTGAACGGGAATATATTTTTAGCCACTCAACAAGGAGGACCCGACTTAGGTGGGACAATTCTTAAATGGACTAACCAAGATCCAGAAGTCAATGATACTAACACTAAGAGTAATCAAACATCAAGTGAGATAGTTTTGAATAATTTGTTTACTGATCCAGAAGGTGATCGTCTTACGTATGACTACGAGTTTGATAGTGATGCACTTAGTGTGAGTGAGTCAAATGGAAGGCTAACATTAATACCTCTTCAGTCGAGTGAAGTTAAAATCAAGATAACAGCTAATGATGGTTGGGGTGGGTACAAATCTGTTACTATAAACTTGGGGCCCGTTCTATCTGTTTTGGATAAAAAAGAAAATCCCAGCAATCTACTTATATACCCTAATCCTACAAACTCTATTTTGAATTTAGGTCTTAAAACAGTAGAATCAGTAGAGATCTTTACGATGGATGGAAAGCTTATCAAGTCCTATAATAACCCTGGAGATAAAATAAATATAAGCTCTTTGAATGATGGTGTCTATTTAGTGAGATGTCTAATTGATGGTGATTTCTATTCTCAAAAAATAATAAAAAATTAAACTGTAGGGGTAGAGTCTTTAGTCTGTAAGAATTATTGCTAAAACTCATCAAAACAGAAGAGTAATTTATATGACATATGGTTAAATATATTCATACCTATATGCTTGGTAATCTAGAAAATAGAGTCTTGGGTGAGAAGGGAAAGTGCCTAACAAAAGCTAAATTTCATGGGCGGTGGCGAGTCGCTTGAGAGTTTAGTTCAATTAATAAAGACCAGCAAGCCATATAAATTGGTTTGCTAAAAATATAAACAAAATTAAGCGGCTTGCTTATTTGGCGGTTTGATAAGATTACTCTTTGAAATCGCCCACGAAACTTAGCAAGACCGTTAGCGGTAATGTAACGATACACTACGAAACATGAATGAACTTGAACAAAATATAAAATCTTATTTTGGAGTTATTTAACAAGACGACTTAAAACGAATAAGTTCGCTATTCAACTTGTCAACAATTCAAAAGGGTGACTTCTTTTTAAAGACAGGAAGAAAGTGCGATAAACTCAGTTTTATTAAATCGGGGTATTTGAGAATTTATAGTATAACAGAAGACAAGGAAGTGACTCAATGGATTTCAACACAAGGATATTTTGTAACGGACCTTTCAAGTTTGTTATTTGGAAACCCTGTCTGCTGGACAATTCAAGCCTTGACAGATTCGGTTCTCTATATCATAAACAGAGAGGATTATAATAAAATCGGAAATTTAGTTCCTCAATGGCACGAACTTGAGAAATTGTTTATTGGAAAATGCTTTTCCATATTAGAAGATAGAATTTTTAGTCATTTATCTATGACAGCGGAGGAAAGGTATGAATACTTCTTTAAGAATAATAGAGACCTCTTTAATCAAGTTCCATTACAGTACATTGCTTCAATGCTTGGAATGACACCAGAAACATTTAGTCGGATTAGAAAGAAGCAACTTTTATGATTTCTTGATTTTTGTCGAGAGCAAAACAATTGGTGTGTGTGATATTTGTATCGTAATTCAAAAACGAAACTTATAAATTTAACCGCAATGGCAAAAGAAATCAAGACAGAAATTCTGATTCATGCAACACCTGATAAAGTCTGGACAATTCTAACAAACTTTGAAAATTATCCAAACTGGAATCCATTTATTAAATCTGTTATTGGAGAAGTGAAAGTTGGAAATAAAATCACAGTAAGAATTGAACCACCTAAAGAAAAAGGAATGACTTTGAAACCCACAGTTTTAATTTATGAAGCAAACAACGAATTGAGATGGATTGGGCGTTTGTTATTTCCAGGACTTTTTGACGGAGAACACAAATTTGAACTCATTGACAATGGAAATGGAACAATAACATTTAGACAAAGTGAAAAGTTTAAAGGTATATTCGTATGGTTTTTGAATGTTGAAAACACTAAAAAAGGGTTTGAAGAAATGAACGGAAAACTAAAAGAATTGTCGGAATAGTGATAAATATAACAAATAAACGTTCGAGTGATGGGAACCCCTGAACATATTTCGAAGAACAGGGGAGCTAACATTCGGTGGGTTGAAGCAAGCGTTATTTGAATTGCGACTTTATGGGGCAATATGATAACAGAATGGCTTGGCTGATGTTAAAATTAAAAAACAAGATTAGGGTGTGTGAGTAGGGGATTGAAAACGTTCTGTATTTTGGTCTTCTATCCGATAAAAATAAGTTTAAATATTGAAATAAAGAGATGTTAAAAGATATTGATCAAGTTATTGGGAATCTCTTAGAGTTTTATGATTTTCGAGATAAAACAATTGTCTCGGTTGGAGCCGGAGGTGGGCAGTTTATAGCTTATGCATGTGAGGCCAAACAGGTTGTTGCAATCGATCATGATAAAAATGCATTGGATGCCTTAAGTGCCAATATCAAGAGGCTGGGTTTGTCCGAAAAATTCAGCTTGATTCATTCCGATTTTACTGATGTTGGGATTAAGGGGGATGTTGTTTTTTTTGAGTTTTGTTTACACGAAATGTCTGAACCGAGACGATCGATTAATCATGCCTTTTTATTGGCTTCAGAGGTCATGATAGCTGATCATCATCCAGAATCGGATTGGGCTTATGTTGCTGATGAAGATGTCAAAGCACAAAACAGTTGGGCAGATGTTGAAGGTTTTTCTCTGAGATATGAGAGTTGTTTTGAGGCAGATCAGTATTTTGAAAATTACGATGAACTATATGAAAAAGTAAATGTTCAGGGAGAGAATTCTATCAGAAGGATAGAAAAGTATAGAGCTTGCGAGCACTTTATTATACCAATGAAGTATCAGTTTGCATTGCTTGAAAGATGAATGAGAAATCAGAAAATATAAACTGCATTTGTTTTAAATGATATTGTTTTTGAAATACACTTTCTCAAGTGAATCAGATTGAAGTTTTTCTAACGATTGCGTATGTTTGAGTCCAGTTTTATCAGACTTATGTTGGAAAGAATTCCATTTTTATAAGAAAAATTTAGAGAAATATTGTTTCTTTGACATACTGTTTTAAGAGGTCTATTGTGTGGTGAAAATAAATAGGGCTGGAATTAAACACTGTTTTAAAAAGAACTCAAAAAAAACATGAAACATGAGTAAACAAATTCTTGTTACCGGTGGTACCGGTTTTATTGGATCGCATACGGTTGTTGAACTACAGAACAATGGTTATGAGGTGGTTATTGTAGATAATCTTTCGAATTCGAAGATTGAAGTATTGGAACAGATTGAGGCAATCACAGGAGTGAGACCTAAATTCGAGGAGTTTGATTTGACGGATAAGCAGAAGGTCAATGATTTCTTTCAAAAGTATACCGACCTGGAGGCTATTATCCATTTTGCCGCTTCGAAAGCAGTTGGTGAATCGGTTGATAAACCATTGATGTATTATAATAACAACCTGAATTCATTGATGAATATCATGGCCTGCATGATTGATTATAAGGTGCCAAATTTGGTGTTCTCATCGTCGTGTACGGTTTATGGTCAGCCTGATAAGTTACCTGTAACGGAGCAAACACCTCGTAAAGAAGCAGAATCACCATACGGGAACACAAAGAGTATCTGCGAAGATATCATTCGTGATACACTGAAGGCTTATCCGGAGTTGAAGGGGATTGCCTTGAGATATTTTAATCCAATTGGGGCACACGAAACAGCAAAGATTGGCGAATTGCCACTTGGAGTGCCCAATAATTTAATCCCTTTCCTAACACAAACCGTGGCCGGTATTCGTCCCGAATTGAGTGTTTTTGGTGATGATTACAATACGCCTGACGGTTCGGCTATTCGTGATTACATTCATGTGGTGGATTTGGCTAAAGCTCATGTTGTGGCTATCGAACGTTTATTGAATGATAAGAACAAGGCCAATTGCGAGTATTTTAATGTAGGAACCGGAAATGGTGTTTCTGTATTGGAGATTATTGAATCCTTCGAAAGAGCAACGGGTGAGAAAGTGCCTCATAAGATTGTCGCACGTCGTGCTGGTGATATTGAGCAGATTTATGCCGATACGACATATGCCAACGAAGAGTTGGGTTGGAAAGCACAAAGTTCCTTAGATGAAACTTTGCTTTCAGCCTGGAAATGGCAAAAGAATATTAGTGAGTCGTAAACTCAATGATAAATAATTTCAACGCCTGTCATTTGTTTGACAGGCGTTTTTATTTTTTTGTTTTGGTATCATAATAAAAATATCTTATTAAATTTATGTGAATTTAATAAGATGAATATGTTCGTTTACTTATCTGTATTAGCCTTGCATCTTTATGTAATTATTGATGCTTTTTCTAATATGAGAGAAAGACAAGGCGTTTTTAGGTTAATATTAGCATTTATACCTCCCATAATTGGTCCACTTGTTTACCTGTTGACGCAAAAAAAGACCGATAGTTTGAATCGGAGACGATCTTATATGCAGGGAAAAAGAAGGTTTTCCTAAACATTTATATTGAGTAAAGCATGATATTTTAATAGAAAGAAAGATGGAAGAAGATAAAACAGCTATTGAAGAACTGAAAGCCTTTGCAAAAAGAACAAATAGAATAATTGATTTTAAGGATGAAACTTATAAAGCAAGTGGAATAAATCCTCGTAATCTGGTTAAACAGCATGTTATAATATCCGGATCGGATAATGATGAAGCTTATTTTGTAAATTATTGCGATATGGCGGGTATAGGAGATCGTGCCATGTATAGTGGTTTCTTTTTTCCAATTGCGTTTCCTGCATCAACACTGATTAAGGTTCGTCAGAAGAATATTCTGGATAAGGTGAATCCATTTTTCAGGAAGAGTGAATTTACAACCCAGTCGAAGCAATTTGATTCTAACGTTTTTATTGAAGAGAATGATGAACGCTCAGCAGGAAAACTGTTTTACAGCCAGAGTACACAGGCTTTAATTCTTGAAATTTTTGATTTGGATCCCAGAATTAAACTTTGTGTTAACCATATTAATGTGGATGTCGTTTCTGAACTGAAAAATAAATCCACATTGGGCGTTTATATAACAGAACAATGGTTACTTGACGAAAAACTTATTGAAAGACTCTACCAACTGATTGAGAAATTAAGAACGAAGCTGCATATTGCACATGAAATTAATTTTTGAAGCAGAGCGCTTGATATTAAGAGAATTCTTAGTGTGTCAGATGCAAAAGAATATACAAAGATGTGGTCGTGAGGCTGCATCTTTTTTTGATTATAGTCTTGATTTTCATAAATTTGATAGACTATGTATCTATATGTTGAAACGATGAAAACTTTTCTCCAAATCTTATTTCTTTTAAGTCTAAACTTATCACTTTTCGCACAAGACTGTTATACTGAGGCCACTCAGGAAAATATAAAGTCGGATTATTGTCAATTATGGCAGGAGAGAACTTTTCAAGGGACAATTGGAGAGGATAATCAACGAATAGAGATTCGTTTTGTTGAGATTGCCAAAGATTCAGAATCTCACTTTAAGTATCATGTCAAGGGGAAATCGAGAGTAAAGAATCATGTTTGCAATTTTCAGGGGACGATGCTCATCGACCAAATTATGCTACTTGATGAAGAAAGACGAGATTGTAATGAGCCAGATCTTTCCGAAGGTATTATCTATGGGACATACGTCCTGAACGAGAGTCCGGATGAAAACCATGCCGGGCAATTTACGGGTGATTTTAAAAGTATGTTTGATCAGTCGCCCTATGGATTTAAACTAAATACGGCCTGGTTTGGTCAGGATGGGTTTAATTCTTTTATGGGAACATGGGAGAGTTACATCAATACGGATTCGGGCTATTGTGCATGGAGTCTTCAAATTCCGCCATCTAAAAAAGAGAATTTGTTTAAACATTACGATGAAGAATTTTATTTGTTCAATTCCAAATATCTGAATAAAGGTTGGAAGACTTATGTGCTTGCGAACCTGAACACATTTTTAAAAGTTCCCAAAAACTTTGAAACAAATGAGACTCGGTCTGAATCAGACTTTATGGAATTCTCAGAAGATGAGATCAGCAAGGCTGTAGAAGCTGAGAATATAGTCTGGTGGAATTAACCTTTTCAATCTGCTTATCAATTAAAACAATATTGATTCGTCATGCCGCAGAAAGATTATTAAATGCCTTTCGCTATCTTTATTGAGAGTCAAAACAAAGACATCATAATTAGAAAAGAGACATTTTATGAGAAAACATATTATAGCATTCGGAGCAAGTAACAGCACAAAATCAATCAACAGAATTTTGGCACAGTATGCATCGAAAGAATTGAAAAATATAGATTTCGAATTATTGGATTTGAATGATTTTGAAATGCCAATTTATAGTGCAGACAGGGAAGATGAGTCCGGTATACCCGACTTGGCACATCAGTTTAAAGCGCTCATTCGAGATGCTGATGGTATCCTTATTTCTTTTGCAGAGCACAATGGAGCTTATTCAGCAGCCTTCAAAAATATATACGACTGGGTATCCAGAATCGAATCGAATGTGTGGGGAGATAAACCGATGCTTTTGATGGCGACCTCGCCGGGAGCCTATGGCGGAAAATCAGTTTTGGCTATAGCTATTGCAAGATACGAGCGTGCTAATACTCAACCGATTTTTAGATTTTCGTTACCTTCTTTTTATGAGAATTTTTCGAATGAAGAGGGAATTAAAGATGCTGAATTATTAAAAGAGTTTAGAATACAACTGAATCATTTTGAAAAAGCATTGTCATGAACCATTTGTCTAAAAAGAAGTGTACGCCTTGTCAGGGTGGAATCCCACCACTTGGCGAAACTGAAATCAATCCATATCTGATTAGACTTGCCAATTGGCAAGTGATTGAACAGCATCATTTATTGAAATCATTTACATTTCCTGATTTTAAATCTGCTTTAGCTTTTGTTAATCAAATTGGCGTACTGGCCGAAGAGGAAAATCACCATCCCAATATTAATTTTACCTGGGGAAAAGTTGAGGTTTCAATCTGGACCCATAAAATTGATGGATTACACGAAAATGATTTTATATTGGCAGCTAAAATAGATCGACTTTTGTAGGAGGTTTTAAATTAACACATATATAATTTTAGGCATAAAATGGTGAAACTATTTTCATACGGCACCCTTCAGTTTGAGAGGGTACAGTTAGATACATTCGGACGAATTTTAACAGGTAAAAAAGACGTGTTAAGAAGCTATACCTTATCAGAAATTAGAATTACTGATCCCAATGTCATAAAATCAAGTGGTACAGATATGCATCCTATGCTTGAATATACAGGAGATGAAAAGGATTTTGTAGAAGGAACAATATTTGAGTTGACTGATAAAGAGTTATTGATGGCCGATAGTTATGAAGTAGATGACTATAAAAGAAGTGAATTGATATTTGCATCAGGCGAATCTGGCTATGCCTACCTAAAGAAATAAGAATTTATCCTTAATAAACGTTACAATGAAATTAGATCTTTATCAGATAGATGCTTTCACGGATGAACTTTTTGCAGGGAATCCGGCCTGCGTGGTTCCCCTTAAAAATTGGTTGCCGGATGAGCTTTTATTTAAAATAGCAAAAGAAAATGCCGTACCCGAAACGGCATTTTTTATTATAAAAGAAGAAAAGGTGCATTTGCGCTGGTTTACTCCTGATGTGGAGATGGATTTATGTGGTCATGCAACTTTGGCAAGTGCTCATGTTTTGAAAGAGATTCTGAAATATCCCAAGGATGAAATCGTTTTTGAAAGCCTTAGTGGAGAATTGAAAGTCAAAGCAGAAAATGGGCTTTATACGCTTGACTTCCCAAGGAGAAAACCCGTTGAAGCGGAATTGCCACAAATTATTGAGGCGGCTTTAAATCTTCAGCCCCAAAAGGTTTTGAAGGCAAGGGATTACGTTTTGGTTTATGAAAATGAATCAGATATTCAGAATATTAAAATAGACAGGCCGATTTTCGATCAAATTAACCTCGATCCGGGTGGTGTTATTGTAACGGCAAAAGGAAATCATTGCGATTTTGTATCCCGCTTTTTTACCCCTCAGGCTTCTATCTTGGAAGATCCGGTAACGGGATCAGCGCATTGTTCATTGACCCCATACTGGAGTGAACAATTGAATAAAAAAGAGATGAATGCTAAACAAATATCAGAGCGGGGAGGGCAGTTGTTTTGTGTCGATTTAGGAGATCGTATTTTGCTTCGTGGGAGAGCTAAAACCTATTCGGTTGGTTCGCTATGGACAGAATGATAGGAGACTTCTCTTTGAAAAAATCATTAAAAACTTAAACGGCCCCAAAGCGTTATCATTCTTTGGGGCTGTTTCTTGAATTAGATGATTTGCTTAGTTTAACAAGGTTTTATTACCATCCTCGGTCAGACTATAGAATTTCCCATCTTCAATCAGCAGGGCTTGGTTGGGGATTGAATCTTCAGCCAGTGGAATGTTAACATCTATGATTCTGCCATTAAAAGAAGCACTAAGTTCATCGTTTTCGGTATGACCAACAACAATTATGGAAACCTTAAGAGCTTTAAGAATAGGAGTTAGTTCCTGCCCGGTGATTTTTTTGTATTGAGATCGATCCATAAAATAGCCACGGTACCAGAATGGACCAAAGCTTTTTAAAATTTGCTGCAGCTTGTCCTGATTATTAGGATTGCTCCCGGAAATCAAATACTGTCTCATCAGTTTGTTTATCTCCTCTGGGCTCATTCTGGAATCGATTTGTTTTTGTGAGATACCCCCATGAACAAAGAGTACATCATTTATTTTGGTCATCGAATTCTTGGATCGCAACCATTCGCCCAATACCGAATTGGGATGAAACAAGGCATTGTAATCCAGCCCTAGATTGTTGCACAGGTTTTTGTACGCACGGGCAATATACCTGTTATCCTTGTTCAGTACCATCAATTCATGATTCCCGAAGCTAATATGCACTTTCCCTCCGGCTTTGTCAGCTTCCTGCTCTAGTTTGTAAATCAGCCAAAGTGCTTCGGTTACTTTCTGACCTCTATCAAAGATATCGCCTACAAAAACAAGATGTCCCTTTCCCCAGCTCCATTTTAGTTGCTTGTCGATCACGCCATGAGCTTGCAGGTTACTTATCATTCTGTCGTACTGACCATGAATATCACCTAAAACAAATATGGGTTCTTGAGTGTTGAATTCCCATTTAGGAGTTTTGGTATTTCTGATAGTGTAGGTCGTCGTGTCCCCATCCCAACCTTTAAATTCGTTTACTCCTCTAGCGATAGTTTTGCCAGTCATGTAAGTCTTACAACTGAGAGAATCGTGTTTTAAATAATAGGCGTAAAGTCCATTCTCAGTCCAATCAACAAAAGGTCCATCGCTTAAATTGGATAAGCCCTTTTTATAAACCACAGCACCATTCTTCAGAAGTAAATGTACGATCTCATCATTATCGGCTTTTATGGCATAATTCAAGGGGGTGTAGCCTTGTGTATCCGTTAGATTGATGTCGCAGCCCTTTTTTATTAAGGCTTTTGCGATTTGTGGTAAAGCGCGTTTGGCTGCCCAGTGAATGGGGGCTAAACCCAATGAGTCTTGCTCATTTAAATTGTTAAGATGATCAATTATCTGAAGTGCACTTTCAGTCTGGCGGTTATCGATGGTTTGAATTAAATCAGATGTGTCTTGGTTTGTTGTGCACGAGATTGTGAATAAGAGGCATGAAAAGAGGAATCCTTTGTAAAGTGTTTTTAACATGTGACGGTTTTTAGTTGGTTGTTTAAGTTTAGTCACTTTAATACATTAAATGTTTAAAAAAGCGCAATGCAAGAATAATGAATCTATTTTATGATCCCTACTGTAGATCGATATTTGATTTCTGAATATTTCATCTTATATGTTTTACATGTTAATATTTTAACAAATATTCATATAACTGTTTTTTATTCTTAAAATATTGTAGTTTTGTCCTGCTGATTTAGGTTTTCAGCCTTCGGGCTGATTAAAGGGAATCCGGTGTGAATCCGGTACTGTCCCCGCAGCTGTAATTCCTGGCCCTTATGGGTGATGCTTATGGAAAATGACCACTGTTTCGTGATATCGGGATGGGAAGGTTTTCATAGGTGGGATAAGTCAGAATACCTGCCTGTTATCAGAAATTAAACATAAAACTTCGGGGAGAAAGTTGTAATTGTATGGTTTCATATGCTTACTCTGTTCTTTCCGGCAATTGAAGCATATGCAAAAGATCGTATTATTCATCTTTGTTATTCTGGTAGGCGGAGGATTTACCAGTTGTAAACACAAGATCAAGAAGCCACAGACAGAATCCACTCTGACTGCACAGAAGACAAAATCAATTAAGGCATTTAGTCCCGATATCCATTATGCCAAAGGCTTTCGGATAAAGCCCTTTGAGGGAGGGCAGATTATTGAATTGCTCAACCCATGGAAAGAAGGGGAGATTTCTCAGTGCTATTGCGTTTTGGACTCTCTATCCAAAGTCCCTGCTAATTTACCTAAAAATTGTATTAAGGTTCGTCGTCCTATTAATAAAATAGCGATTCTCTCATCGACTCATGTTGAACCTCTTAATATGCTGCATAGTCTCGATGTCGTTAGTTTGGTTAGCAATGGTAAGGTTATAAACAATGCTTATCTGAAAGAAAGAATCAAAACGGCTAAACTTACTGATTTGAAAACAACAGGCATGTCAAGACCCGATGCCGAGAGCTTGTTGGAAGGGGATCCTGATTTGGTTTTTGTTTCTGGATTCAAGAGTATCTCTCCTGAGGAAAAAAGGATGATGGATATTGGTCTTAAGCTTTGTTTTGTTTCTGAATGGATGGAAGCCTGTCCTTTGGCACGAGCCGAATGGATTAAGTTTTTTGCAGTCTTTTTGGGAAAAGATCAGGAGGCAGATCAAGCCTTTGATGAAGTTGTGAAATCATACCTCAAAGCCCGTGAATTGGCAAAACAAGTAAATAACTTACCCACAGTATTGCTGAATTACAATTTTCGTGGAACTTGGTATGTACCTGGAGGAGATAGCTATGTGGCACGATTGGTGAAGGATGCCGGGGCTGATTATTATTGGAAAAGAGAAAAGAAGACTGGCTCTTTACCTATGAGTTTCGAATGTGTTCTCGATAAGCAGCAGGATGCTGACTTTTGGCTAAATCCGGGAGCTGTCAACTCATTAAGCGAATTGAGTAATATGGATAAACGTTATTTAATGTTCGACGCTTTTAATCAGAAGCAGGTGTTTAATAATAATAAGCGATTAGGACCCGGTGGAGGTAACGATTGGTGGGAAAGTGGCGTGATGCATCCTGATATCATTCTTAAAGACATGATCTGTATTTTTCATCCCGAATTATTACCCAATCACGATTTATATTACTTCAGAAAATTATTGTAAGCTATTGCTATGTATAAACGATCGAGTATGAAATGGAAGATGCTGATGTGGCAGAGTTGTATATTAAGTGTTGTTTTATTGAGCCTGACAGCCTGTAGTGAAGGAGCTTCGACCTGGAAAAAGGAATCCTGTTTTGAAGACGATAGCATAACCTCTGATTTCAAGACAAAAGTAAAATATGCCAGGGGCTTTTCCATTAATGTTAAAGAAAGCTATAAGGAAATTACGGTTTATAATCCATGGAAGAATGATGTTGTGCTTTGTAAATATATTTTATTTCCCAAAGGCAAACCATTACCTTTTTTTGAGGCTGAAAATGTGACTTATATCCAAACACCCATAAATTCTGTGGCCGTATTTTCCAACACTCATATTGGGCCTTTGGTTGAGTTAGGGCTTGCTGATAAAATTGTGGGAATAACCCGTGCAAACAAAATTTATAATAAACGTTTATCTGTAAAGGTAAAGAATGGTGAAATTCCAAGTTTGGGAGGTGCTCACAATAAAAATATTGATATTGAAGCAATTGTTGATCTGAATCCTGAATTGATTATTCTTTCTGCTTTTAATGAGGTGAAATCAGGAGAGTCTCATTTGGATCAAATTGGTTTTAAACTGGCTTATGCTTTGAATTGGATGGAAGATACACCGCTGGCACGAGCTGAGTGGATTAAATTTGTTGCAGCCTTTTTCAATAAAGACAAGGAGGCTGATGAATTTTTCAATAAAGTAGAGGGGAATTATAATGAAATTAGGAAGCTTGCTGAAAAAGTAGAGAAAAAAGCATCTGTTTTAATGGGCTGGAGTTATAAAGGAATCTGGTACATGCCTGGTGGCCAAAATTATATGGTGAGTTATTTGCGAGATGCAGGTGCCGATTATTTTTTGTTTGCTGATAGCACAAGAGGAAATATTCCGATGAGCGTTGAAAATGTACTTGATAACTGTAACGATGCTGATATCTGGATTTATCCGGGGATATGTAAAAGCAGACAGGATATTGAAAATGCAGGAGAGGTTTTCACACAGTTTAAGGCATTTCGGGATCATGAAGTGTATAATATCTATAAAAGATCAAACGCAAGGGGGGGAAGTGATTGGTGGGAAACTGCTACAATACGTCCGGATATCGTTCTAAAGGACTTTATTAAAATTCTGCATCCCGAAATTTTGCCTCAGGATTCAACTTATTTTATATCAAAGCTACACTAGTCTATGCCTTCAAATTTTAAAATCGTATTTGTAACGGGTGCTTATGATAACACTTATGAAGTGAACAAAGCACAAAAATCGCTTAATGAGAAATTTCCTGAGATTTTTGATTTCCAGTTTTATAAACATACCAGTTTTGATGATGATGATCAATTGTTTGAGGCATGTATCAACCAATCCTTACAGGCAGATGTTGTCTTTATAACGAGTCACGGAGGTTTTACACGCTTCAATAGATTTAAGGAATTTTTCGATCGGGTTTCGTCAAAGAAAAAAATCTTCTTGGAATCAGGTATTCAGGATGAGGTAGATGAATTAAGGCACAGACTAAATATCAGTCAGGGTGAATTTGCGACTATTTATCGATATTATTCTATGAGTGGAACACAGAATTTGTGTAACCTGTTTTTGTGGATGATTAATAAATGGGAGGGAGGAAATTACCCGGTAGGGGAACCTATTGCTCCCGACTGGGATGGTATTTATAATATCAAAGGAAACGAAGAAGAGAAGAAGGCTTATCTCAAGCAAATTCAGGAGGATACAAAACCTGTAATTGGCGTTTTGTTTCATTCAACATTCTATCAAAATGGGAATGTGGCTCATGTGGAGGCTATAAAAGCCGAGATTGAAAAACAAGGAGCTATCCCCTTGCTTTGTTATACCGGAGTTTCAGCACAAAAGGAACTTGACAGAAAGGGCATTGACTATGTGATTGATGAATTGTTTATTCAGGATGGAAAACCTGTTGTTGATGCCATTATCAATACTTTAGGTTATTCACAAACCATATTGGGAAGTCCCGGAGATGGCAGTGCTGAAATGCTTGAGAAATCGGTTTACAGCAAGTTGGCTGTGCCGGTCATTCAAACTTATTCCGTTTGGTTTAGTGAGGAGGAATGGAAGGAGTCCCAACAAGGGGTAGACGGCATGACCCTGGTGTCGGGCATCTATTATCCCGAATTCGATGGTCAAATCATAGCCTATCCATCATCCTATACCCTTTTCGAAGAAGATGAATTTGGAACCAGGTATCGCTTTAAACCCATACAGGAAAGAATCGAAAAGATTTGCTCTTTGGCAAAGAACTGGGCTTCTCTTCGATATACAGCAAACGAAGATAAAAAGGTGGCAATTATTCTCCATAATATGCCTCCAAGGAACGATCAAATCGGTTGTGCCTGGGGACTGGATACGCCTGCTTCGGTTTGGCACATGATAGAATCATTAAAAGCAAATGGTATTCAAATAGAATCTTCTTTTCAGGATGGAGAGGAAATCATCAATAAAATTGTAAATGGTGTAACCAACGATACACAATGGAGTTCGCCCGAGCGGATGGTGGAGAAAAGCATTGATACTATTTCTGCTGGGAAATATCAGGAGTGGTTTCAAAAATTACCAGCTGAGGTTCAGGAAAAAATGGAACTGGATTGGGGAAAAGCGCCTGGTGAGTTTTTGGTGCATCAGGATAAGATGCCTGTTCCGGGAATTTTAAATGGGAATGTCTTTATTGGTTTGCAACCTGCCCGAGCCTATGAGGAAAAAGCGGAAGCGTGTTATCACAGCACCGATTTTGTTTGCCCTCACCAGTATGTGGCTTTCTATAAATGGGTCAAGCATATTTTTGAGGCTGATGTCATTCTGCACATTGGGACGCATGGTACGCTCGAGTGGTTGCCCGGAAAAGAAAAGGGTTTGAGCGATGCCTGTTATCCCGATATTGCCATTTCCGATTTGCCGCATTTATATCCTTACTGCATTTCGGTTGTGGGAGAAGGTATTCAGGCAAAGCGTCGTTCGGCAGCTGTCTTGAACGAACACATGATTCCATCGATGGTGGAAAGTGGAACTTACGATGAACTTTCTCAGCTTGATGAATTGCTGAAGGATTATTATCATGCCAAAGCGAATAATGAGAAGAAAGTAGAACCGGCCTCTCAGGAGATCTGGCAGATGGTAAAGGCTTTGGATTTGGATCAGGATTTAAAAATAACTGAAGAGAAAGCTTTTGCTGATTTTGAGCAATTTTTAGAAGAACTTCATATTTGGATGGAGAAAATTAAATCTTCTATCATCAAAGACGGCTTACATATTTATGGTCAGCCTGAAGAAAAGGATCGATTCCGTAATATGATTCGCTTGTTGACCAGAATTGGAAATGGAGAAGTGCCTGCTCTCAATGAAGGTATTGCCGAAGCTCTTAATTACGACTATCAATTGTTATTGGATGAGTCGGCAAAATTGTGGGAGAATGGTAAAACCAGTTTATATATTCTGGAAGAGATTACCGAAAAAGCTGTTGGTTTGATTGAAGCCTTGGGTGAAGAGAATTATCAGGCAATTGGAATTTCCTCTGTGATACAGAAAATTGGTTTCAATAAATCTGATTTAAAAAAATTAGAGCAGGTCTTGGCGTTTATCTGTGAAGAAATTGTTCCAAGATTACTGCAAACGACCGATGAGTTAAAACACTTAGTGAATGGTGTTGATGGAAAAATGGTAGATCCCGGACCAGGAGGCTGTCCATCCAGAGGAAATGCTTTGATTTTACCTACGGGGCGAAACTTTTATTCCATCAATCCTACGGCTGTGCCTACACGAGCATCCTGGAAGGTGGGACAAAAGATGGCAATGGATCTTTTGGAGCAATATAATAAAGATGAAGGAAAAGTGCCTGAGAGTATTGCTATCGTGATGTATGCAGGAGATATCATGAAAACCTATGGCGATGATATTGCTGAGATTCTTTATTTGATGGGGGTGAAACCCCTTTGGTTGGGCAATACAGCTCAGGTAAGTGGTTTGGAATTGATTCCTTTGGAAGAGCTTAATCGTCCTAGAGTTGATGTGACCTGTCGAATTTCAGGTCTATTCAGAGATACATTCCCTAATCTGATTGAAATGCTCGATGATGCTGTTAATTTGGTTGCTGCTCAGGATGAAGATATCGAAATGAACTACATCCGCAAACATGTATTGTCCGAGGTGGAGGAAATGAAGCAAAAGGGGATCGACCCTGAAATTGCAGAACAAGAAGCCCGATTGAGAGTATTTGGTTGTCCTCCGGGAACCTATGGAGGGGGTGTTGATATTTTAACCAGTTCCGGAAAGTGGGAAAACAATGAAGATTTAGCCACAATATCTACTACGTGGAGTTGTCATGCTTACGGACGTAAGGTGCATGGTGATAGCCGCCCCGATTTGTATGGAACGCGCTTGTCGAAAACTGATGTAACAGTTAAAAATGAAGTGTCGAAGGAATCTGACATTTACGATATCGATGATGAATTTATTTATCATGGCGGTCTGATTGCTGCAACCAAGAAATTTTCTGGTAAAACACCGCGATCCTATTATGGAAATTCGGCTGATCCTTCCCGAACTGAAATTGCATCGGTAGAATCGGAAACAGCAAGAGTTATGCGTGCGCGTATTTTGAACCCGAAATGGATTGATGGATTAAAACAGCATGGCTATAAAGGCGCGCAGGATGTTGCTTACATGATGGAAAATGTATTTGGTTGGGATGCAACTGCCGATGTTGTGGAAGACTGGATGTACAATAAAATTACCGATCACTATCTGTTGAATGAAGAAAACAGAAAGTGGATGGAAGAGGTAAATAAATGGGCCGCCAACAAAATGTCTGAGAGGCTGTTGGAGGCCATTCAGCGCGGAATGTGGAATGCAAGTGAAGCGTATCGGGAGCAATTGGTACAGATTTATTTGCAAACTGAAGGAGAAATTGAAAGTGGACTTTAAATAATAAAATACAATGCATACACGATATCCATTTGCCGGAATTGTTGGGCAGGAACAAATGAAAAAAGCTTTAATACTGAATGTGATTAATCCTAAAATTGGAGGCGTATTAATTCGGGGAGAGAAAGGAACAGCAAAAAGTACGGGCGTAAGAGCCTTAATCGATCTGTTACCCGACAATAGGGTGGTTGATCTTCCGGTTGGAGCAACTGAAGATCGTGTTGTTGGAACCCTTGATATAGAGCATGCTTTAAAGAATGGAGAGAAAAAGTTTGAACCAGGCATATTGGCGAAAGCCCATAACAATCTCCTTTATGTAGATGAGGTAAACCTTTTGGATGATCATATTGTGGATATCCTGCTGGATGTTGCCGCTATGGGGGTAAATGTTGTAGAGCGGGAAGGCGTTTCCTACTCTCATCCTTCTAAATTTATTTTGGTGGGTACCATGAATCCTGAAGAAGGAGATTTAAGACCTCAGTTGCTCGACAGATTTGGAATGACCATTGATGTGAAAGGAGAAAATAGCGTTGAGAAAAGGGTCGAAGTGATTAAAAGAAGATTGGCCTTCGAAGCAAATCCGGAAACGTTTATACAACAATTTAAAGAAGAGCACAAGCAGATTGTTTTACAAATCAAAGAAGCGCAGAAATTGTTACCCAAAGTGAAGATTTCAGATAAAATGCTGGAACTGACTGCGGAGATTACGCTGGATTTGGGCGTTGATGGACATAGAGCTGATATTACGATGATTAAAGTGGCTAGTACAATTGCAGCATATGAAAATGTTGATGAGGTGCAACGTGAACATATTTTGGAAGCGGCAGAATTGGTATTGCCACATAGAATGCGACGATTGCCATTTGATGATGGTTGTTTAAGCGCAAGTGCATTGGACAAATGGTTGGAAGAGAAAGTATGCTAATCGATCAGATGAGTATGGAAAATACAGGTATGCAGAACTTGTATCCCTTTACCGCCATAGTTGGACAGGAGGAGGTAAAGAGGGCTTTGTTTTTGAATCTGATTTGCCCACAAATTGGAGGTGTGCTGTTATCAGGACAGAAGGGAACGGCAAAATCGACCATTGTTCGTGCTCTGGCGGCTTTGTTACCTGACAAGGAAGTGGTGACTCTATCCTTGAATGCTACCGAAGATCGGATATTGGGAAGTATCGATTTGGAAAAGGCTTTAAAATATGGAGAGCAACATTTCGAAGCGGGAATTTTGGCCAAAGCACATAACCATATTCTCTACATCGACGAAGTGAACCTTTTGTCAGAATCTTTGGTGAATACCATATTGGATGTGGCAGCTTCAGGGGTGAATAGAGTAGAACGAGAGGGGATTTCCTATGAGCATCCGTGTCGTTTTATTTTGGTGGGTACTATGAATCCCGAAGAGGGCGGATTGAAACCTCAGCTGTTGGATCGTTTTGGTTTTTTTGTAGATGTAAATGCAAGTATCAATGTTCGTGAAAGAATTGAAATTATGACCAAGCGTTTGGCTTATGAAGCCGATTCTGAATCCTTTTGTCGAAAATATGCTGATAAAGAACAGGAATTATTAAGCCAGATTCTTCAGGCACAAAGCCAATTCGAAAGTATAGAGCTTAATGATAATATTTTGCACTTGATTGCTGATGTTTGCATGAAAGCGTCTTGTGCTGGCCATAGAGGCGATTTGGCTTTGGCTTTGGGCGCAAAAGCTTTGGCAGCCTTCAGAAATAAATCGAAGGTAGATTTAAAGGAGGTGATGGATGTGCGTGATCTGGCTTTAATACATCGCTTACGAAGTGCACAAGATGAAAAACAGGAACAGCAGGATGAAAATCAGCAAGATGAGCAAGACGAAAACCATGATTCAGCTCAAAATGAGAATCAAGATAAGAATCCCGAAAATGATTTTCCCTTAGATCAAGATCTGGAAATGGAAATCCCACCTTTTGATTTTGAAAATCCAGCTAAGGAGGAAGAAAACCAGAAAGAGGAGTTATTTGATATGGCTGAGGCTTATCAGGTTGGGAATATTCTGGAAATAGATAAAGATAAAATACAACGGTCGAAAGGGAATGGGAAGCGTAGTAAGACCAAGACCAATAGCAAATCGGGAAGGTATATAAAGGTAAAATACCCGAAAGGAAAAATTGAAGATTTGGCTTTTGATGCCACTTTGCGTGCGGCAGCTCCTTTTCAAGCTATCAGAAAAAAGAATGGACTGAAAGTCAATATTCAACAATCTGATTTTCGGGAGAAGGTCAGGGAAAAACGAATTGGGAATACCATTTTGTTTTTGGTAGATGCCAGTGGATCCATGGGCGTGCAGAAAAGAATGGTGGAAGCTAAAACAGCCGTTTTCTCCTTGTTGCAAGATGCATATAAAAAAAGAGATCGGGTAGCTTTAATGAGCTTCCGTGGGGAAGAAGCAGAAATGATTTTACCCCCAACACGAAGTATTGATTTGGCATACAGAATGCTACAAGATATAAAAACGGGAGGAAGAACCCCTTTGGCTCATGCTCTGGAGCAAATGAATACCAGTTTGAAAGCTTTGAGTTCGAAAGACAAAGAGTTGTTACCCGTAATTGTATTGCTTACCGATGGGAAGGCCAACTGGGTGGAAGGAAAGACAAATCCTCTGCAGGCAGCATACAAAAATGCAGAAAATCTGGCTAATGAATCTGCTAAAATCGTTTTAGTGGATACTGAAACAGGATTTTTGAAGCTTGGTTTGGGAAATAAACTGGCCGAAAAGATGGAGGCGGAATACATTCGTCTGGATCAATTGAAGGCAGGAGAATTAGCTCAGAAAGTGAAAGATATTTTAAATTAAAGAATACAACAATTTGCCATGATGATATTTGAGACTAAACGTGGAGATCAACTTCATTTTTATAAAAAATCACTGATACTCAATTTTGGAGGAAAGCGAAATACCATAAGCACATCGCCTTTAAATGGCGGCTATCATGAGAACCTAAGCTACATATACAACAACGATTGTAAGTTAGGTGCAGGCATGGGCTGTAAAATGAAAGCAGACACCTATGAGGAACATTTGATGGTTTTGGCCGAAGAATTGGGTTTGAAGCCTGATAAGTGTTCGGGTATGGGAACAGCAGCTTCCATGGAGAATGTTTCTATTAAAACTGAGCATCATGGCGACTTGTCGGTGACAGCAATTGCAACTGCAGGGATCGAGACCAATGGAGGACGAGTAGGTGATCCGGCCTCTTGGGATGAGTGGGCAAATCGGCACAAAAAAGTAAGTCATGGCACCATTAATATCATCCTTTTTATTGATGCGAATCTTCCTGCAGGTACGCTAACAAGAGCTTTGGTGACTTGTACAGAGGCAAAAACAGCTGCCATTCAGGAACTGATGGGAGGTAGCAATTATTCCAACGACCTGGCAACTGGTTCGGGTACCGATGGCAGTATCATCGTTGGAAATCTGGATTCGCCAATGACCTTGACCAATGCAGGGAAGCATTCAAAGCTTGGCGAAATCATCGGTTTGGCTGTAAAAGCAGCAGTAAAAGAAGCGCTTTATAAGCAAACGGGTTTGTCGTCTGAAAGTCAGCACTGTGTTTTGGCTCGCTTGAAACGATATGGCGTGAGTATCGATACCTTATGGGAACGATTTACAAAAGAGGAGAATGGAACGCTTTTAAAACCGAATTTCGTACATGAGCTTGAATCTTTAGCCAAATCTGCAGAATTGTTGGCGCCTGTGTCGGCAATTATTCATTTGATCGATCAATACAGATGGAATTTATTAAAGGCCGAAGAAACGATCTTTGCGGCGAATATGATATTATCCCCATTGGCAAATCATTTTGGAATAGATGAGAAAAAGTTAAGTGTTGGAGTAACTAATGGAGAAGTGGTTCAGGGCTTGGTTGATTATTTGACTGATTTGATGGTGAATATCTTAAAAGCACAAAACTAATATGAATCAAGGGATGTTTGATCAAGAGAAAAAAGCGTCACAGATAGCTATATACGGGAAAGGTGGAATTGGGAAATCAACCATTTCGGCCAATGTTTCCGCGGCATTAGCATCTTGTGATAAGAAGATATTGCAGGTGGGATGCGATCCCAAGCATGATTCCACCCGTTTGTTGATGAATGGGCGAGAGATTACAACCGTTTTAGATTACCTGAGGGATACCGAACCCAACGATTACAATTTAGACGATATCTTGTTTAAAGGCTATCGGGATGTGGCTTGCGTGGAAGCAGGAGGGCCAGAGCCTGGAGTAGGTTGTGCCGGAAGGGGAATCTTAAGCACTTTTAAATTGATTGAGGATTTGGGCGTAAGAGAAATGCATTTCGACTATACCATCTACGATGTGTTGGGTGATGTGGTGTGTGGTGGTTTTGCCGTACCCATACGCCGTGAATATGCCGATAGAATTTATGTGGTTACATCGGGAGAATACATGTCGATTTATGCTGCCAACAACATCCTGAAAGGTATCAAGAATTATGACCATGGTATGAAGCGGGTTGGGGGAATTATCTTCAACCAAAGAGGAATTGCTGATGAGGAAGGACGCGTGCAAAGATTTGCTAAAGCGGTGAACTTACCTGTTTGTGTTCATATTCCTCGGAGTGATGAGTTTGCGATTGCCGAACAGGAAGGAATGACCTTAACACAACGCTTCCCCAACTCACCTATCAGAGGGAAATTTGAAAACCTGGCTAATGAAATGATCCGGAATAGTGAATTGTTCGAGGCCAATCCATTAAGCGATATGGAATTGGAGGAAACCGTTTTGGGCTTTAAGGTTGAAGTTTCTAATCATGTTAATGAGGAAAAGACTCTGGCGCAAAAAAATGGAACCTACCAAACTGTAGCATCTGATTTACTGCTTGCCAAAGAGGATACTTGCAATTATAAGTCTGCGAAGAAAGTGACTGAAAGTAAAGTTGTAGAGAAAAAAGACCCTAAAAGCTTTATTTCAAAAGGTTTGTTATATAGAGAACCCCTGCATGGCTGCGCTTATAACGGAAGTATTGGTGTCACCATTCAAATAAAGGATGCCATCAGTTTATCGCACGGACCTGCCAGTTGTGTCCACATGGCGAATAATGCCATAACCAGCATTGGACGGAGAGCTCTTTTTGAGCGTGGATCGGTATTGGCAGCCAATATTATTCCTCCCCTGCAAAGCACGGATATGGATGAGAGTGTGATGGTTTTTGGTGGTATGGATTTGTTACGTAAAAAAGTAGAGAACTGTTTGCAACAAAAGCCCTCTGCAATATTTGTTACGACATCTTGTACGCCAGGAATTATAGGTGATGATCTGGATCATATCATCCAAATGGGAACCGACGCTTGTCCTGTTGTTCCCATAAAAGCTGATGGCGATATGGCTGGGGATTACATGCAAGGCGTTATTATGGCACATATCGAAATTGCCCGACATCTGATAGACAAAAGGGTGGAACCTAAGGGGAATAAGGTGAACATCATAGGAGAGCGATCGGTTGGCCGAAATGCTGAAGAGAATCATCGTATTGTGGAAGAATTGATTGCTTCATTGGGACTTGAAGTTAATTGCCGATTTGTTAAGAATACAACGGTTGATGAGATTCGTAATTTTATGATGGCTGAGTATAACATCCTTTCAAAGGATGATTATATGGGGCGCATGATGAAAGATTTTTTGGAGAAAGAGTTTGGTGCCAAATTTTTTCCACACCGTTTGCCTGTAGGATTCTTTGAAACACAACAGTGGTTAGAAGGATTGTCTGAAATATATAATAAGCAGAATCAATTTGTTGCTTTAATTGATCAGAAAAGAGAAGAATTTCAGCAACGTGTTGATGTGTTAAAACCTTATCTGAAAGGCAAGCGACTTGTTGTAGTGATGTACATGCGAAATATCGATTGGTTGTTGGAAACAGCCTTTGCTTTGGAGATGGAAGTCTTGCAAATCAATTTATTAAATTCCTGTATGGATGATCGATTTACGTCCCGATATGCTGAAGATATAAAGGTGGTTGAAAATTACGAGTTTGTAAATCAGGGTGAAGATTTATTAGAATTAAAGCCTGATATACTGCTAACCAATTACAATACTTCAACAATTAAAGGGGATTTCCTATGTGACACGATTCCCTACAGTCCAAGTTGTGGCTTTTTTAGTGGTATCGAATTAGCCAGTAGATGGAAAGAAATTTTTAGTAATCATATAAAGGAAAGTTGGAAGAACGATGGAGACCTTTTTACCAAGTATTTTGCCTGATGCCTTTTCGGGAGCTTTGTTTGCTCTTGAAGGTATAAAAGATAGTATTGTTGTATTGAATGGACCAACGGGATGCAAGTTTTATCATGCCGCCGTTTCAGGCGATCAATTGTGTCGGGGTTTTTCCTACGATCCGGTTTCAAATCCCGAACGCTACTATTTTCGACAGAACCGAATCCCCTGTACATTTCTCGACGATCATGACTTTGTGTATGGCGCGAAGGAAAAACTGGAAGGCGTCCTTAATTTTATAAAGGAGGACCAGTTTAATTATCTGGCTCTGGTGAATTCGCCGGGAGCGGCCTTAATTGGCGATGATTTGGAGGCCTATTTCAGGAATGCCTATCCTGATCTTGCGGGTGTTTGCATTGAAAATACAGGGTTTTCAGCTCCCTTTCATCAGGGCTTTAGCGATACGCTATTGCAAGTATTACAAAGTTTGGCTCCTCAACAAAAGTCCAAAACAGATCCACGAAGTGTAAATTTGGTGGGAATTTCCATTTACCACAAGTATTTCGAAGGAGAGGTTCAAGAGATGAAACGCTTGCTGTCCTTGTGTGGCATTTCAGTGAAAACAACGATGTTAGCGGGTGATTCTACAGCCCAATTGAGTCGTTTTGCCGAAGCGGAGCTGAATATTATCTTACAGCCTGAATTTGGCAAACCAGCCGCTATGTGGATGGAAAAAGAATACGGTATTCCTTACCTGGAACAGGAAACAGGTATGTGTATAGGTTTTGATGCCACTGAAAGTTTGGTACTTTCGGTTTGTAAACAATTGGGGGTAGATTTTCATGCTGCTTTGGAAGATATTAAAAGAGCCAGAGCCCGCGCTTTTGCAAATATCTACAGCTTTAACTCTTTAACAGGATTGCCTAAGGGAGCCTATTTTTCTATTAAGGCCGAAGCCTCATTCGCTTATTCAATGACTCATTTTTTGTATTCCTATTTGGGCATGTTGCCCGAGTGTATCGACTTAATTGATGTGATTCCTAATGATCCCTATCAGAAGAAGCTACTTCAGTTTTTGGAGGAGAAAGATCTGGGTGACCGACTGGGAAGTGTTGGGAAATTGGAGCTTTCCTCTTTACTTTTAGCAGATGCTAACAGCATCGCTCAGACTCAATTACAGAATGATAATTTGTTTGGAATAGAGATCAGTTTGCCTGGTTTTGGTTACACTCATGTTATTCCGCGAGCCTTAACAGGGGTGAGTGGTTGTCTGTATCTTTTAGAACAGATTATTAATGGCTTGAGGTTTATTAAGCGCTGATAATTAGAGAGTCTGTAGTGTTTGGTCACACCGTCTGAAAGGTGTCATATTAAAGGCCTATTTTACTTTATAAAGTTTAAAATTTATCTATATTTGCACCGCATTTGGTATTTCACTCCTCATTATTCAGGATTGAAATGAAAAGGGAATCCAGTTAGAATCTGGAACTATACCCGTAGCTGTAAGTTCTAAAAAAAGCTTTTTGAACGACCTATGCCACTGTTCGCTTTAAGCGGATGGGAAGGCCTCAAAAAGTAGAATAAGTCAGAAGACCTGCCTTTGCAATTAATACAAGTCATTGCTTTCGGGAAAAAGAGCAAGTGAACGAAAATAGACTCAATACAGATATTCAGGATTGTTTTTCCATAAGGGATCCTTTGTGTCATGTTGTCAAATTTTCTTTTAGCTCCCTGTTTGCATTGCATTAGTTAAAACATTTTTCATTTTATTAAACTCAAACATGAAAAGAACATTTTTAACGGCTTTTGCATTGCTTTCATTTATGAATTTTGCATCTCAAGCTAAGGATGAACCTGTTGTAGATACAACAGCAGTTCGTCATTTGAATCTAAACGAAGTACAGATTAATGCTTCACGTGTAAACGCAAAATTAAAGGATTTGCCTCAAAAAGTGGATGTGATTACCAGAAGGGTAATTGAATCAACTTCTGCGCTGGATATGGGGGAATTGCTTAAGAAGACAGCTGGTGTTGATATTATCCAATATCCTGGCGTGTCATCAGCGATTAGTATGCGAGGTTTTGCACCATCAACTTCGAATAAGTACAATGTCATTTTAATAGATGGCAGACCAGCAGGAACGACAAATATCGCTACAATTGATATGTCGAATGTTGAACGTGTTGAAATTTTAAAGGGGCCATTTTCTGCACAATATGGTTCATCTGCAATGGCAGGAGTTATAAATATTGTAACCAAAGAGAGCCATAAAGATATGAGTGGTTCGGTAGGTGTTGCTTATGGAAGTTTTAAAACGTTTAAAGGTAATCTTAGTGTAGGTGGTTCTTTGTCTGAATCGATGGATTTTGATGTGAGTTACAATTATCAAAAGCAAGGAGACGACTACAAAGTTGGTAAAAAGAACTTTTGGGGTAAAAGCGATGCTGAAAGTATTCTCGATCAGTCGACCTATGGTGAAAGAATGGAACATTCTCAGTTTGAAAGGCACAATGCCAATGCTCGTTTAGGTTTCATTTTGAATGAAAATTGGAAAATCAATATGAATCAGTCGGTGTTTATTGCCAACGGCATTGAAACGCCAGGTTCATTTTGGCACATTTATGGTATGAACTCAAAAGATATCAACCAATACAGAACCAGTGCAGATGTGTTGGGAACGATGGGGATTCATAATTTGAGTTTTTCTCCTTTTCACTCCAAAGAAGAATCTACAACCTTCAATTCAAAATATGGAAACACTGAAAGTACTCATAAGAATTATGGTTTTATTCTTCAGGATGCATTTAAATTGGGAGATCATTCTCTTGCTTTCGGTGTTGATAATAAAAATGATTTATACGAAACCAATAAGTGGAGTTTAGCTGGCGATGAAGCGGCACCATATCGTCCTAATTATTTGACTCAAACAACAGGATTGTTTGGACAGATTAATACCAAAGCAATAGATGGCAAATTAAATTTGGCAATGGGTGCTCGTTACGATCATATACAGTTTGAGCTAAAAAATAGTGAATTTTTCTTTGTAGACAACAGAAAAGAGGAATACGAAGTCTTTACTCAGAATGTAGGTGCTAAATATGAGATTATAGATGGGTTGAGCGTACACTCAGCATGGGGAAATGCATTCTTGGCTCCTGATGCTTTTCAGGTAGCAGGAGAGTATACTAAAGGATCTACTACTTATAAAGGAAATTCTAACTTGAAAGCTGAACAAAGTAATACGTTTGATATTGGTTTTGAATACAATAAGTTTGCTAAAGGAATTAAGTTTGATTTCACTTATTTCACGACCCATCATAATAACAAAATTGTTGGTAAAACAATTGACCCTGACGGAACATCTGGTACAGGTGATGAATATGAGTCGTATATAAATGCTGACAGAGCAGATATGGATGGTATTGAGATTGAAGCATCATATGACTTTGGAGCATTAGCAGATTACAACTATTCTTTAAAAATGTATGTTAATTATACACATCTTATCGATGCTACAGTTACTCAACATGTTAAAAAAGAAGATAGTACCTTTGGGAATGAGGAGAGCCCAATGAGATATGTTCGCGATAATAATGCCAATTTTGGTATTGAATTCGATAATTTAAAAGGCTTTACGACTCAATTGAATGCGCGTTACATTGGACATCGTTATGAAGATAATTACATGTATGAAGCGGATTATTCCAATTGGCCATCAGTAAGCAAAATGCCAATTAATTTTAATGGAACAGCTGTACGATCGGGATTAGAAAATGAAGATGTTCTTCGTCATCCGGAATTTATGGTGTTCGACTACTCAGCGTCATATACTTTTAAAGAAAAATATACATTTGGTTTGACCATTTCAAACCTTCTGGATGAAAATTATACCGAGAAAGATGGTTACAATATGCCGGGAAGATCGATAATAGCTAAATTGGCTTATCGATTCTAGCAACTTGTTTATTCACTTAAAAAGGGATGTTCCAATAAAGGAATATCCCTTTTTTTTAAACAGTGTGTTTGTTTTAAGTTTATTATCAGTGAGTTTTGTGGTGGATTACAAATAAGAGATTAGACTCTCTGATTTTGTTTTTTTTTATACATTTGCAACGTAATTGGTTCTCGTGAATCTGATTTTTGTCAGATAGAGATGAAAAGGGAATCCGGTGTGAGTCCGGAGCTGTTCCCGTAGCTGTAAGCTCAGAAAAAAGCTTTTTCACCACAATGCCACTGTTCGCCCAGGCGAATGGGAAGGCCGGAAAAGTTGAGTAAGTCAGAAGACCTGCCAATGCAAACTTAATTTTCAAAACATTCGGAGAAGATGTTTGGAAGACGATCGAATTTTTTATTTCTATTGGTCTATCCTGGTGTTTTCTTCTTTATCAGATATAAGATGAAGTTGAAATTTTTATTTGTGCTGTTAGGAAGCTTTGTAAGCTTATGTGGCTGGAGCCAAACTGTTGGGATCGATACGATTCAAATAAAGACCGTTGATATTTTGGCGCCTAGACTTCAGCATTTGTCTACTACTGAAAAGAAAGTGCAAATTGATTCAATTCTCATTCAGAGATATGGAGGAAGTGATTTGTCTAGCCTGCTTCAGAAAACTTCATTGGTAAATATTTCTTCAAATGGTTCATTGGGAGCTCTTTCAACAGTGGGGATGAGAGGTGCATCTGCGACTCAAACTTCAGTTAATTGGAATGGTATTCCAGTTAATTCGTTGACTACTGGTTCTGCTGACCTATCATTAATAAATGCTGGTTCTTTTGATAATGTTCAGGTGGTGTATGGTGCTACAGCATCCTTATACGGATCTGGAACTCTAGGTGGAGCTATTGAACTTTCGAATACTCCGGATTGGAAGAATAAATCTTCTGTTGGATTAATGTCTGAAATTAGCAGTTTCTCAAATTACAAAACTAAGCTTCACGGGAAATACTCAAATAAATGGATTTCCTATTCAGGACAAGCCTTTTTTCAGTACGGAAAGAATGATTTTACTTATACGGACAAATATGATTTTGGCTCACCCACTGAACGATTAAACCATAACCAGAACAGAGCTTTTGGAACCATCCAAAACTTGCATCTAAATATTAATAAAAATTACGTCGATTTGGGTGTTTGGTATCAAGTTAAAGAAAAGAATATTGCAGGTTTGATGGGGATAGGGAAACCAGTTAGTTTTCAAAAACAACGCGATTCTTCTTTTAAGGCTTTTGTGGGGTGGAAGAAGCTAATGGGTAAATTTAGAGTGGAAGCTAAATCGGCATACTTAAGTGATTATTTAAAATACACAGATAGAGGAAGTGCAAACAATACAGGCTACAAAGTTTTTTCAGAAATAGAATCAAAGCGCTGGTTAAATGATATGAACCTTAGATGGTATTTATCCGATCAGTGGAGTGTTGATGTAAATGGTAAATATAATTGGTTGAAAGGAATTACAAACAATTATATAAAGGATATCACCGAGAATGAATCACGATTAATGATTGCTGCCAAGTATACTCCGCAAATAGGAACTTTTATTTTTACTTATGGTAAGGAATGGAACTCAGAGGTAAATCCTCCTGATATGTACTCTTTAAGTTACTTAGTTCATCTTGTATCCAATCTTATAGATGTTAGAGGGAAGGCTTCGACTCATTATAGAAGACCAACTTTTAATGAGCGTTATTGGATTAATGCTGGAAACCTCAAACTGAAATCTGAAGAGGGATGGAATTACGAATTAGGTTTGGTTATGCTTAGTCAAAACGTTTTGTATGGAAGTCTTACTGTAGACTTGAATTTGTATAGGGCTCAAAATGATAATTTAATTGTTTGGAAACCGGTACATGGAACAGTTTGGAGTCCTGTAAATATTGGAAAGTCTCTTATTCAGGGAGTAGATATTGAAGCTACACATTTATTGGATGATATGAATTATAGCATAAGAACGTCTTTAAAATACGCTTATAATGATGCTTATGACAATGATAAGGAAGGTGAAAAATATCAAGAAACTCTAGGATATCGACCACATCATCTAATTAAATTTTCTTCTGATTATTTTAGAGGGAATTGGAACCTTGGAATTCTATCTACATTTCGCTCTGAAACGAATACATGGGAAGGTGATAAGGTTGATGAAAATGTACTCGTAGATATGAGTGTTGGCTATCGCTTTAACACAAAATTTGCAAATGTTAGGCTAACAGGAAGAGTAGAAAACCTGTTGGATAAATCATATGAAATTGTTAGGTTTTACCCCATGCCTGGCAGAGCTTTTCATTTTGGGGTAAATATAATTTTTTAATTAATTAACTATGAAAAAGGTTTTAAGTCTTGCGTTGGGATTATTGATTGCAAGTTTCTCATTGGTATCATGTTCTGATGATGACAATAATGAGATTCCTAGATTAAAAGGGAATTTTGTGTTAAATGAAGGAAGTACTAATGGATCAATTAGTTTAATTGATACGGAAGATAAGGTAACTCTTAACTACTTTGAGGCCGTTAATGGTATCCCATTGGGAAAATTCCCACAGTCGATGGCAATGAATGATAAATATGTATTTATTGTCGTAACCACAGATTCAGGTGCAGGTTATGTGGAAGTTGTAACAGCATCAGATTTCAAGCATTATGCGACTATTGAAGGACTTTCTTATCCAAGAGAAATTGCTATTGATGGTAATAAAGCATATTTATCGAATGGAACAGGAGTTACAGGTACTTATCCAAATCAAGTAAAACAGAATAATGAGATTCATGTTATCGATTTAAATACAATGGCCATTACTTCTGAAATAGCTGTAGGAGCAGGTCCAGAAAAAATAATCATCTCAGGTGATGAATTATATGTTGCAAATAGTGGTGGATGGTCGAATGATGATAATACAGTTTCTGTGATTGATCTTGATACTGATAAAGTGATTAAAACCATTACTGTTAAATCTTGTCCAAAGGATATGGTTAAGGATGCTAATGGAGATATTTGGGTTTATTGTTCAGGTGTAGCGGATTATTCAAGCTGGCCAAATGTAGCTTATACTAACTCTGGTATTTCTAAAATTGATGCTAATACACATGAGGTAACATCATTTGCATTAACAAGTTTAAGTACAGCAGGAATCAAAAATATTGCGATCAGCAAAGATAAGAAGACTGTTTATTATATGTCAGATGCTGTTTATGCAATGAATATTAATGATACTGCTTTACCAACAACAAAATTTATCGATGCAACATTTTACGGAATGGATGTAAACCCTAAGAATGGTAATCTTTGGATGTGTGCAGCGGTTGATGCAACAACTTCAGGTAAAGTTATTGTTTATTCAAATAAGGCTGAAAAGTTGAAAGAATTTACAGTTGGAAGCATGCCTAACTCAACAACGTTTAGCAACTAGTACAATAAAACTCATTTCAATATATTAGGGAATTTCCACAGGGAGTTCCTTTTTTTATATCCTCTAAAGGCTCATCTCTCTATTCAATTTTAGAGTTGAATAGGAGTGGTGCATCTTTCTCAAGATTATAATGACTTTTGTTATGTGTTTATAGGCTCCCTTTTTATAAATTCGAACGGTCTGGATCACGACAACCAACCGATCTGGCAAACTTAAACTCAATCAAATACCTATGAACAAAACATTTTTATTTTTCTTAATTGTACTTTTTCAAGCGACTTCGATTACGAATGTTTTCGCCTGTACAAATTTTATAGTCACCAAGGGAGCATCTAAAGATGGCTCTGTGATGGTGGTTTATACCTGTGATGGGGAGTTTCATCCCCGCTTACGAGTTGTTCCGGCAGCCGATTACAAGCCCGGTGAAATGCTTCAAATTAAAGATTGGAGTGGCAATGTACTTGGAGAAATCAAACAAGCTTTGCATACTTATGCCATTGTTGGTCCGCATATGAATGAGCATCAGGTCTCTATAGGAGAAACAACATTTGGGGGAAGAGCTGAGTTGGTTAACCCTTCGAATCTACTGCATTACTGGACCTTGATGCAACTGACTCTTAAACGATCAAAAACGGCCTTAGAAGCTGTGAAAACCTTGACTGCATTGGCAGAGGAATATGGCTATAAGAGCGAAGGGGAGTCCTTCTCGATTGCTGATCCGAATGAGGCTTGGATTCTTGAGATGATTGGCACTGGTAAAAAAGGGAAAGGTGCCATATGGGTTGCCAGAAGAATCCCTGACGGCTATGTTTCAGCACATGCCAATAAATCAAGAATTGGAGAATTTCCATTAGATGATCCCGAAAATTGTCTTTATTCGAAGAATGTGATAGACTTTGCCATCAAAAAAGGCTATTACAATCCCGAATCCGGAGAGACATTTCGATTCAATGAGGCGTATGATCCTTCTAATCCCTCAAACTTGAGATATTGCGAATCACGAGTTTGGAGTTTGTTTAACAGATGCGCACCTTCCTTGAAATTATCAACGGATTATCATCGGGGTGTTGAAGGGGCCGATCGATATCCCTTGTGGATAAAACCGGATTCAAAGCTGGATGTTGATGCCGTTTCCTATCTGATCAGAGATCATTATGAAGGAACCGAATTTGATATGACAAAGGGCATTGAAGCAGGTCCATTTGGGAGTCCTAATCGTTGCCGACCACTCGTGCTGGATGTAGATGGAAAAACCGCTGTTTGGGAACGCCCCATCTCGACTCGTAATACAGCTTTTTCTTTTATTGCTCAGTCTCGATCGTGGCTGCCTAACGAAATTGGCGGCGTTCTTTGGTATGGTTATGATGATACCTATTACACCTGTTATACGCCTGTTTACTGTTGTACTAAGGAGATACCGGATGTTTGGAGTCAGGGAAGTCTTGATAAATTCTCGTGGGATTCTGCTTGGTGGATCTTCAATTTTGTCTCTAATTTCTCTGACTTGAGGTATTCTGATATGATTCAAGATATTCAAAAGCTACAAAGAGAACTGGAGCAGAAGTTCTTTGCATATATTCCTGCTATGGATAAGGCGGCAGGCGAGTTGTATAAAGTCGACCCGAAACTGGCTGCGAATTTTCTTTCCGATTTTTCCAATGATCAACTCGAGATGGTTGCTGAAAGGTGGAAGACATTAGCTGAACATTTAATCACCAAATACAATGATGGTTACATAAAAGATGAAAATGGGAATGCTCAAACTGTTGGTTACTCTGAGGAATGGCTTAAGAAAGTTATGAAGGATAAGGCAGGTCATTTTTTACCTGTTTGGGAGAAAGAAAAAGCGGTTGAACCCAGTAATTATTAATAGCAATTAGCTGACGCAATATATCTATCTTGAAGAAGGGACTTTCACTAGAAAGTCCCTTCTTTATTTGTTGAGTAATTTAAAAATACCAAAATGTAGGGATTTTTAATATTTTGATGATAATGGGCGAGTATTTATGCTTGTATTCTAATTTTTATATTTAGATTTAATCTAAATAAAGAATCGATTAAAGCTGTGCAATAAGGAGAGAGAAAGTTTCTTTTAGAAACTTGTTTTGTGAAAAGTTCATAAGAGTAATTTTAATTGTGGCTATTATGAACTATATTTATTGGACAATGCTTTATAAATGAAGCGATTCTACTGTGGAAATATCAATCGGAATTAACTATAAACAAAGCCTATGATTTTAGGATTATTGAAGGAGCAAGGCGCAGAACAACGCGTGGCTCTCTTACCGGAAATTGTCTCAAAGCTGGTTCAAGCAAAAGTGGAGGTTTATGTAGAGAAAGATGCGGGTGTATCTGCTTTTCAAACCAACGAAGCATATGAGAACGTTGGGGCAAGTATTTTAGATCGAACTGAACTTTTAAAAAAGGCCGAGGTTCTTGTTCAGATTGGCGAACCGGGCCTCGAACTCATCAAACAATTGAATGACAAACAGATTTGGATCAGTCAGTACAATCCCCTTTGGAATACCGATTTGGTAAAAGCATTCCTTGCGAGTGGCGTAACCAGCTTTAGTATGGATTCTATTCCCAGAACAACTCGGGCTCAGTCTATGGATGTACTCTCGTCAATGGCCACGGTTGCGGGGTATAAAGCGGTGCTACAGGCAGCCAATGAGCTACCTAATTTTTTCCCCATGTTTATGACAGCTGCTGGGACCATTCGTCCGGCTACGGTTTTGATTCTTGGAGCCGGAGTTGCTGGTTTGCAAGCCATCGCTATTGCGCGTAAGTTAGGCGCTCAGGTTGAAGCTTTTGATGTTCGGGCAGCTGTTAAAGAAGAGGTGAACAGTCTTGGAGCTAAATTCGTTGAGGTCGAAGGGGCAATTGACGATTCAGCAGCGGGAGGTTATGCTGTTGAACAAACGGATGAATTCAAAAAGAAACAGCAAGAAGCCATTAACGATCATGCAGCCAAAGCTGATGTGGTGATATGTACGGCTCAAATTCCCGGAAGAAAGGCGCCACTTTTAATTCCTACCGAAGCTGTTGAACGCATGCGCCCTGGTGCTGTGATTATCGATTTGGCAGCTTCGACAGGAGGAAACTGTGAGCTGACCCGAAATAATGAGACCCTGGTTCATAAGGAAATTAAGATTATCGGACAGTCAGATTACCCATCCTTAATGCCTATTGATGCCAGTAAGATGTTTGGAAAAAATGTGTTTAATTTCTTACAACTCTTAATAAACGAAGAGGGAGGCCTAAACCTGAATTTTGAGGATGATATCGTTAAAGGAACTTGCATTACGCATCAGTCCGAGATTTTAAACGAACGTGTCAAATCAGTTGTTGAATCATAAATCAGATTAAATGGAACAAATATTAGCATACTTTTTTACATATAAGGAGGCAATCTTTATCATTGCTCTATCCATTTTTGTGGGGATTGAAGTTATTTCCCACGTCCCATCAGTTCTTCACACACCTCTCATGTCGGGGGCCAATGCCATCAGTGGCGTCATTATTATTGGCGGTATTATTTTGGTTGGTCATGCTGATACATCGACTTTGTCGCTGGAACTCATACTCGGCTTTTTCGCTGTTATTTTCGCGACACTAAATGTTGTAGGAGGATTTGTTGTAACAGACCGCATGTTGGAAATGTTTAAAAAGAAGAAAAAATAGGACGATATGGAACAAGTTATTGGAAATTTAAACGGTATTGATTTTACCCTGGGCGAATCAATACTCGAACTGAGTTATTTAATTTCAGCTCTGCTTTTTGTTTTTGGATTGAAGCTTTTATCTCATCCTGAAACGGCCAGACGGGGAAATTTTTATGCGGGATCAGGTATGGTTTTGGCCATGTTTACCACTTTGCTTTTGCATAAGGATTCGGGAGGAAACGGCATTGCATTGACCAACGTTTGGATTATTTTATCGGCATTAACCATAGGCTCAGTTATTGGCTGGGTGGTTGCCCGACGGGTTAAAATGACAGCTATGCCGCAATTGGTGTCCTTTTTTAATGCTACGGGTGGTGCGGCTTCGGCTTTGGTCGCTTTGCTCGAATTCCCAAATGCGGACATGGGGAATTATGAATCTGTTTTAGTTACCATTCTGGGTTTAATTATTGGTAGTGTTGCTTTTAGTGGTTCTATGATTGCCTACGGCAAGCTTGATGGCAAGGTGAAGGATATCACTTCCGGAATGATGACTTATATCAACTTACTTCTGTTGGTGGCTGTTGTGGCTCTTTCAGCTTATATCATGATTTCAGGTCAAACACCCGAACAACTTAAGTGGGCCATCTATTTACTATTGGGTATTTCTTTATTCTATGGGGTCATGTTTGTGATGCCGATTGGAGGGGCTGATATGCCTGTGGTGATATCTTTATTGAATAGTTTTACGGGAATCGCAGCAGCTATGGCTGGTTTTATCTACAGCAATCAGGCGATGATTTTGGGTGGTATTCTTGTTGGTGCTGCGGGTACCATTCTGACTTTATTGATGTGCAAAGCCATGAACCGCTCCTTGATGAATGTTATTATTGGAGCTTTTGGAGCAAGTGGCGCTGCGGCTGCTGATAAAGAAGGTGGTGTGATGAAGGAAATCAGTTTGAGCGATGCGTCTATTTTACTTTCCTACTCAAAATCAGTTGTAATTGTTCCCGGTTATGGACTGGCTGTTGCACAGGCACAGCATGTTTGCCATGAGCTGGAAGAGCTTTTGAGTGGGAAAGGGGTTAATGTTCGTTTTGCCATTCATCCAGTTGCGGGGCGTATGCCGGGACATATGAATGTGCTTTTAGCCGAGGCCGACGTACCTTATAACCAGTTGGTAGAAATGGATAATATCAATCCAGACATGCCAAATACCGATGTGGTGATGGTTATTGGGGCTAATGATGTGGTTAATCCGGCTGCCATTAATGATCCCGGGAGCCCAATTGCGGGAATGCCTATTATTAACGCGTATCAGGCTAAAAATATCATCGTGATGAAAAGAGGTAGAGGTAAAGGTTATGCGGGTATCGAGAATGAATTGTTCTTTGGTGAAAAAACCCGTTTGCTTTTTGGTAATGCTAAAGACAGTCTACAGAATTTAGTGAATGAAATTAAGAGTTTGTAGTTTTAATTTTCAATTATATCATTAAAATAAACCGCGATGAAACAGAAGTTATTTGTGAGTATTTTACTGAGCTTGTTTTTGACCATGCCTATACTTAAGGCCTCTGAGCCAGAGACTGAAAGTGATTTTTTTAAAGATAAGACAGAGATGAAAGAAGCAGATAAGTTAGTTGTTGTTTGGACCAGTGGCGATAAGGATGTTGCCATGAAAATGGTGTTTATGTATACTTATAATGCTAAGAAACAAGGCTGGTGGGATGACGTCACTCTTCTGGTTTGGGGCCCCTCTTCAAAACTGCTTTCCGAGGATAAGGATTTACAAGATTATGTGAATAAAATGCTTGATGCTGGTATTCATGTGATGGCTTGTAAAGCTTGTGCCGACCTGTATGGCGTTGCCGATAAGTTGCAAGCCTTAGGTGTAACAGTGAAGTATGCCGGTCAGGATCTGACGAAGTTTATTAAAGAACGGAAAGTTGTGACTTTTTAAAAAATAATTCAACTCCCGGGGCTAACGATTCCGGGAGTTTCTTTGTTTATATAATTGGATTAGATGTTCTGTATTAGGCTTTTATTGATTAATAAATATTATTGTTGTAAATTAAGGCTTCAATAATTTATTAATCACTAATAGAGTCATTATGAAAATTAACATCACACATTTGTGTATTCCCGTGTTAGCTATATTCATTTTTGCCTGCACACCCAAAGAAAAAAAAGTAGAGCGCCCTCCTAAAATTGCTCTGGAAGACTTTTTTAAGAACCCACCCAAAACCTCTTATCGAATTTCTCCGGAAGGAACAAAGTTTTCGTATCGTGGTCCATACAAGGATCGTATGAATATTTTTATTCAAGAAATTGGCAGTGAGGAAGCTGTGCAAATTACTTTTGAAACGGATCGTGATATTGCAGGTTATTTCTGGGCTAACGATAATCGTATTCTGTATCTAAAAGATAATGGAGGCGATGAGAATTTCAAATTGTATGGGGTTGATATCGACGGAAAGAACCCGGTTTGTTTTACCGATTTTGAAAATGTTCGTGTTGGCATAATCGATCGTTTGGACGATATTCCTGATGAGATTATCATTTCCATGAATAAGAGAAACCCACAAGCTTTTGATCCTTATCGTTTAAACATTGTGACGGGTGAATTGACCATGCTCTATGAAAATCCAGGGAATATTACCAGTTGGATGACTGATCATGAAGGCAAATTACGTGTTGCAACGGCTGTAACAGATATGGTGAATACCACTGTTCTTTATCGTGATACTGAAAAAGATAAGTTTAAGCCAGTGATTACGACCAGTTTTAAAGAGAGCATGTCGCCTCAGTTTTTCACCTTTGATAATAAAAAACTGTATGCCAGTTCTAATATTGGACGCGATAAGGCCGAAATTGTCATTTTTGATCCTCTTACTGGTAAGGAGACTGAAAGTTTATTTGCCAACGATATGGTGGATGTAGAAGGTTTGGCGTATTCGAAGAAACGTAAAGTGCTTACCAAGGCGATTTATACAACCGATATGGTTAAGTTTAAGTTTTTTGATAAGGAAAGCGAAGACATGTATAATCGTGTGAAGAAAGAGTTACCTGATTATGACTGTTATTTTACAAGTAGTAATACCAATGAAGATAAGTTTTTGGTTCGTACTTATAGTGACAGATCTTTGGGGGCTTATTATATCTACGATAAAAATACCGATGAATTAAAATTGATTTCAGAAGTGAGTCCATGGATGAATGAATCTCAAATGGCTCCTATGAAACCGATACAATACACCAGTCGGGATGGGAAAACCATTCATGGTTATCTGACGCTTCCTGTGGGTGTTAAAGCTAAAAATCTACCTATGGTGGTTAATCCTCATGGTGGACCTTGGGCAAGGGATAATTGGGGGTTCAACCCTGAGATTCAATTCCTGGCTAATCGGGGTTATGCTGTTTTACAGATGAACTTCCGAGGTTCGACAGGTTATGGTCGTGAATTCTGGGAGTCCTCATTCAAGCAGTGGGGCCAGAGCATGCAGGATGATATTACCGACGCTGTACAGTGGGCGATTGATAAGGGCTATGCTGATAAAGACCGTGTTGCAATTTATGGTGGTAGTTATGGTGGTTATGCCACTCTTGCAGGATTGGCTTTTACACCAGACTTATATAAGTGTGGTGTGGATTATGTCGGTGTGAGTAATATGTTTACTTTCATGAATAGTCTGCCTCCATATTGGGAGCCTTACCGTCAGATGCTTTACGAAATGGCTGGCGATCCAGTAAAGGATAGTTTGATGCTTGCTAAAGTTTCTCCGGTTTATCACGCTGATAAAATAAAAGCGGCTTTATTTGTTGCACAGGGCGCTAATGATCCAAGAGTTAATCTTGCAGAATCGGATCAAATGGTTGCTGCAATGAAGGCTCGCGGAATTGATGTGGAGTATATGGTGAAGGAAAATGAAGGCCATGGTTTTAGAAATCAGGAAAACCGATTTGATTTTTATCGCGCTATGGAAAAGTTTTTGGATACTCACCTGATGAATGAAAAACAGGACTAGTTTAATAAGAATGAAAATGCCCAAACTTAAGGTTTGGGCATTTTTTATATCTGGTGTTTTTAATTTTCTAGTAGTATAAAAAACGTTTGATCTTATGTGTTGCTGTTTTTTGGAAAGGATGTGTCTGAGCGATCACCATCTGGACCTGTGAAAACTTGTTGACTCTAGCATTTACATATTCATGCAGCTCCTTCATCAATTCATCAATTTGTTGATCGACGTAATTTTCCACATCTTTTTTAAGTGTTTTGTATTGTTGTTCCAGCTCTTCGTAATTGAAGTGAACCATAGCAACCAATTTCCCTTTTTTCTCGATAACAACAGATTCAACTACATGTTTGAAATTGTTGATGACCGACTCAATTTCTTCAGGATAAATGTTTTCACCACTGGCTCCTACAATCATATTTTTTAGTCGACTCTCAATATAGAGGTAATTGTTTTGGTCCATTCTTGCCAAGTCACCGGTTCTAAACCAACCATCCTCAGTCATAACTTCTTTGGTTTTTTCGGGATCTTTAAAGTAACCCAACATCACATTATCACCTTTGGCCCAAACTTCTCCAATTTGAGTATGAGGATCAGGATTATGGATCTTCAGTTCAATTCCAGCCAAAGCAGGGCCTGTAGATCTGTATTGGGTATGTGCAACTCCAATACCTGCAAGCAGAGGAGAGGTTTCAGTCAGCCCATAACCAATGGCGTAAGGAAACTTAGCTTCACGTAAAAATTGTTCGATTTTGTCGCCCAATTTTGCTCCGCCAATACCAAAGAAAGTCAGTTCGCCACCAAAGGTTTCCATTAATTTTTTTCCAGCTATGGCATTCAGCCTTTTTCGGAAAAATGGAATCTTATAAAGATTTCGAGTGATGGCTTTCCCATTGATTGTAGGCAGTATTTTACCCTTATAAATTTTCTCAATAATCAGAGGAACTGAAAACATGATCGTTGGTTTGACCTCCTTTAAGGCAGATATCAACAATGATGGAACAGGTGCTTTCCCCAGATAATAAATGCAGGAACCCGCTAACATGGGAATGATAAATCCCAAGGTGTTTTCGTAGGTATGCGATAGGGGCAAAATGGATAGGAAACGATCGGTTTCATCGATGGGATGAAGCTGTCGGGCACTTGTCGCATTTGAACAAATGTTTTTGTGCGAAAGCATCACACCCTTTGAACTGCCTGTTGTGCCTGATGTGTAAATGATAGCTGCCATATCATCTTCTGCAACTTGATAGGTTTTATCCGGAGTAGCAGAGGCATCATACTGAGCTGTATTATTGTTGGCGTTGATTAGTTCAAAGTTTTCAACAGCAATAGTGTAATCAAGAGTGTCAATATTCAAGTCCTTAATTTTTGCAAATAGAGCTTTTGACACAACGATTGCTTTCGATTCAGAATGCTTTAAAATGTTTTCAATTTCCATGACCGAAAAATCGGGCAGAATGGGAACAACAACAGCCCCCATAAAAGTGGTGGCATAATAGGTAATCCCCCAGTTGGGCATATTGCTGCTTAAAATCGCAACTTTGTCCCCCGGTTTAATTCCTAGCTTTTCGTAAAAAGCAATAAGGGTTTGTATTTTTGAGTTGACTTCTTTGTAGGTAATAGGTGACTGTCCTACAAGTGCCATGGCATTTGAGGAGCCAAACTTTGCAACTGTTTCCGAAAAAAGTGAAGGAAACGTTAAGTTATTATATGGTTTCATTATGCTTGATTTTTAAAGGTGTTGTGTGGCTTGGTAGGCCTTCTAATGCACAAACACAGCCTGCAATTTAATGAATTTTTGAGATACCTTGTCATTTTACCCAGTTTGCTTTTATCTGGAAATGAGGATAATCTTCAAAAAAACAGATGATGAATGCATAACCCGTTTATACATATGTTGTTCCAGATGCTTTTATGATGTGATGTATGCTTGTTTTTATTATCGAAATAAATCTATAAATAAGGCGTTTTAGAGCTCTTATACAGTGACTCGTTCACATATTTTAGTTTTCATATTAATTATGCGATATAAAAATATCTGTTATTTAACGCAACCTATTTCATCGATTTACGTCTACATTATGCAGTTAAAAGTGAAATAGTCTTCTAATGAAAAAATTACTAACAGTTTTTATCTTGATGTGTTTCTTTACATCCTGTTCTGATAAGGATGAGAGCCGTTTGGTTGTATCTGAACTGGTCAGCCGTTGGAAGTGGGTGGAATCATCAGGTGGAATTGATGGCAGAACTGAAACACCGGAGTCTACAGGCAAAGAAATTACTTTGATCTTTTCTCTAAATACTTATCAGCAATACGTAAATGACGAACTGGAACTTGAAATGACTTATCATTTGGAGGAAGCTGAGTCTATGATTTTTGGTGAAAAAAGGTTGATGATTGTTTACGAGAATGGACGGAGACAATCTTTTGACCGCTGCGATGGCAAGTTGATCTTATACGATGAGTGTTTTGATTGTTTTACCAGTACCTATATTAGGTTTTAGGTGTTTCATGAACTTAACAAACAAAACAGCCTTATTATATGCTTTCTTTGTATAATCTAAGACGTCTGTACTTAAAAGTTTAGGCGTCTTTTTTATGCCTAAAAATCAAATTCAAATTTCAATTCTTCAGACATCTAAAATTCCATTTTTTAATTTGGAAAATACGTATGTTTGTACTCAAATTTAGATATACAATGAGATATTTTTTGATGTTATTGGCCCTGATTGCGGGTTGTTTATTACCTGTTCAAGCAAGTATAAATGCTAAATTGGGATCTTTTTTGAAAGCCCCTCTTATGGCAGCCCTGGTCAATTTTATGGTGGGTGGTTTTATATTACTGATGGTTATCATTGGAACAAGAACTCCTAATAATATCATGCAGGCTGTAAAAGAAGCACCTGTTTATTCCTGGATTGGCGGTCTGATGGGCTGTATTTACGTAAGTTCTATCATATTTCTGGTTCCCCGATTGGGCGCAGCCCTGAGCTTTGGTTTGATTGTTGCCGGACAGCTGGTCTTTTCTATGATATTAGATCATTATGGCTTATTTGGCGTTCCTGTTCAACCTGTAAACTGGGGGCGTATTCTTGGTATTCTTCTCATATTTGCTGGCATATTTCTGATTCAAAAGTTTTAATTGTATTGGTTCTACTTCAACAAATTTAGATTGATCTATTTATCTTGAAAATAGTCTGTCTAAATTTTTTCGTTTCCAGAATTCAGTTAGGTTTGTTCAAAACTAAAAATTATACAGCGTTTATTCAGGAATATCGATGTCTTATATTTGCCCTATTGGCAGGTGAAATTCTAGTTGAACTTTGGTCGTTTCTTTTTATATTAGTTATATTAAAAGCTTAATCCACTTCTACACGATATGATCTCTAGATTAATCAAACACCTTTCTGAAAGTATTGATAAAGGCCGGTTTACAACTGCTCTGAATACAGTCCTTGTTTTTATTCCCGTTTTTTCAATTATTTTAATTGTGACAACACTTATTTTGAGGACACAAGAAAAGATGGAACTGAAATTGGTCAGGAATGCTGAGGAGAGTATTGTTGATACCAAGTTTAAAAGTGTTGAGTCAGCAATAAATCATGTTATCAATGATTTATTTATCCTTAAATCAGAGACACATATACAGGAATTTTTGGCTGATGCTGAACCTGACATTATAGAGGATTTATCTCAGGATATGCTTAATATCGTTAAGTATAAAAAAATATACGATCAAGTTCGTTTATTGGATGAGAATGGTATGGAGATCATTCGGGTAAACTACAATAAGGGAAATCCGACTATTGTTTCTAAAGAGAATTTGCAAAGTAAAAGCAACCGCTATTATTTTACTGAGGCAATTTGCTTGAGTGAGAATGAGGTTTTTATTTCACCACTTGATTTAAATATTGAGAATAATCAGATAGAACAGCCACTTAAACCCATGATTCGCGTTGCAACTCCTGTTTTTGATCAGGCAGGAGTTAAACGTGGGATTTTGTTATTCAATTTCTTTGGGCAAACAATCTTGGATGCTTTTGATAACTATTCAGATTTAATGGTTAACAACAAGCTAATGTTGTTGAATGCAGAAGGCTACTGGTTGAAAGGGGAATCAGCTCAGAATGAGTGGGGCTTTATGTATGAGGATAGAAAGGATATCAAATTTTCAAATCTGTATAAGGATGCCTGGAATAAGATAATGAGCAAAGAGTCTTTTCAGTTTGAAAATAATGATGGCTTATTTACATTTCAAACCATATATCCCTTAATGGGAGGACTAAAAAACGATAGTTCGGAAAAAACATTTGTGTCCAATGAATCAGACTTGCTTTCAAAAAGCTATTATTGGAAAATTGTTTCTTATGTTCCTTCTGAAATTCTTTATGCCAAGCAAAATAAACGTCGTATCTACGTTGCTTTTTTATTGGTTATAATTTCCGCAAGTCTGTTTTTAATATCATGGAAATTGGCAAAGGTTAAAGCATCCAGAAAAAAGGCTCTGCAGTTACTGAAAGTAAATAACGATACAAAAGATAAGTTTTTTTCTATAGTTGCTCATGATTTAAAAGGTCCTTTTAATGCCTTGTTGGGTTTTAGTGATTTGTTGATGAGTGAAGTAAGAGAAGAAGAAAACTCAAGTATTAATGAGTATAGTACAATAATTCATTCAACTCTGAAGAATACCTATGATTTTCTAATCAATTTATTGGATTGGTCAAGGTCGCAGACAAACGGAATTGAATATGAGCCCGAAGTGTTCTTTTTATCTGACTTAGTCGATGAAATATTTGCCTTACTTAAACTCCAGGCCGATAAAAAGGAGATCCGGATGGAGAACATCGTTTCGGATCAATTAAAGATTGTAGCAGATAAAAATATTTTAAGTGCCGTCATTCGAAATATTGTAACCAATGCTCTAAAATACAGTAATAGTGGAGATGCTGTTAAAGTTTCAGCATCAATTAAAAATCATCGCTTATTCTGCTCAATTTCCGATAATGGTGTTGGAATTGATAATGAAACCATTGATAAACTCTTCCATTTGGATTCTAACAGAAGTACATTAGGAACAGATAATGAAAAAGGGACAGGGCTGGGTTTAATTCTTTGTAGGGAACTTATAGAAAAGCACAATGGTCTAATTGGTGTTGAAAGTGAAATCGGTAAGGGCTCTAACTTTTGGTTTGATATTCCTCAGCCTATTAAATAAGTAGCTCAGTTATTGATCGAAAATGTGTTTTGAAACCACCAACGCCACAAAATCCAACTTAAGGAATAATCCCCCAATATAAGTATGATAGAACTCGAAGGCTTTTGTTTTATAAAATAACGATATATACTGTTTTGTATTGAAATTACAATACAGGCTTGCTGTTGTTGAAATTCATGAGGTTGAGTCTTGTGTGTAACACAAAAAAGAAGAGGATTTAACGGCATTGTATCATATGAATGAAAATTCGTTTATTTTTGTTCTACTAAAAATGAATAATATATGAATATGGAAATAGATTGGTTATTAGATTATAATCCTGTGTTACTGGCATTGGGAGCAACGCTTTTTACCTGGTTTGTAACAGCATTAGGTTCTGCAATGGTTTTCTTTTTCAAATCGATTAATAAGAAAGTCCTAAATTCGATGCTGGGTTTTGCTGCCGGCGTCATGATTGCAGCCAGTTTTTGGTCTTTGCTTAAGCCAGCTATTGAAATGTCTGAAGCTAATGGTACGACATCATGGATGCCTGCAGTGGTCGGATTTTTAGCAGGGGGTGCATTTTTGTTTATGGTGGATAAGATTTTACCCCATTTGCATATGGGTTTATCAACAGATAAAGCAGAGGGGATTAAAACTACCTGGCAAAGAAGTGTATTACTTGTACTTGCCATTACCTTGCATAATATTCCGGAAGGTTTAGCCGTTGGTGTTGCATTTGGAGCGCTAGCCAATAACCCGGATGCGGGTATGCTCGCAGGGGCGATTGTTTTAGCTATAGGAATTGGTTTGCAAAACTTTCCTGAGGGAGCTGCCGTTTCAATTCCTTTGCGACGAGAAGGATTTTCAAGATTAAAAGCCTTTAATTATGGGCAACTTTCGGGTATTGTTGAACCCATTGCAGGTGTTATAGGTGCGTATTTGGTATTGACAATAACGCCTTTGTTGCCTTATGCGCTTTCGTTTGCGGCAGGAGCCATGATTTTTGTAGTTGTTGAGGAATTGATACCTGAATCTCAAACGGGAAATGAGACCGATTTATCTACAATTGGAGCCATGCTTGGTTTTGCAACAATGATGTTTTTAGATGTTGCTTTGGGGTAATCGTTATACGATGTTACTATCTTGACGCTTCATTAAGGAGATATATTCTAAGACCTAATCGAATAAAATACGATTAGGTCTTTTTTTTGCTTTTCATTTTATAGATTGAATAGATTTGTCTATTTTGAAGGATCATTTTGATTATCAGATAATATTGAAACTATGAAAGGCATACAAGATTATTATCCCGATCATTTCGGACAGTGCTATGGTTGTGGACGTTTAAATGAACATGGCTATCAATTGAAAACAGCTTGGGATGGGGATGAAACACTTACTCGATTTACACCAGCGGCCTATCATACTGCAATCCCTGGTTCGGTATATGGTGGTTTGTTGGCATCTTTAATTGACTGTCATGGTACGGGATCAGCTGCCTTAGCTCTTGCAAAAGAGAAAGGTATTCAATTGAAAGATTTTAATGCGCCACGCTGTGTCACCGGATCACTTCAGGTCTCATACAATAAGCCAACGCCTATAGATAGTACGCTTGAGATTCGGGGAATCATTAAGGAAGTGAAAGGGAAAAAAGTGGTGGTTGAAATTCGTTTGTTATCAAAGGGGGAAATTTGTGTGACGGGGGAGGTGATTGCCATTCAGGTACCCGATGATTTTGGAAAATGATTATGTGTATATTCAAAAATAGAGAGGCCTTACTGAACTGTATGGCCTCTTTTTTATATGCATTATGTGGTTTTGGGTTTTGCTTTTTTTTGAGGATACTTACCCGGTAAAATAACATTGAGTAACTTTTTGCCAATCAGACCTAAAATAACAGCAAAGGTTAATCCCAAAGAACTTAATAGAAGAAATATTACTTTCTGATCTGCCATATTTTTCATGAAGAAAAGCAAGATTGATATAAGAATAATTAAGCCGCCAAAGATGAGTTTATTTCTTAGTAAAGGCGGTTTAAGACTTTTAAAACGGGTTATCCCATCGATCATGCCTGTGACAAAAGCAAGTAGCATACATAAGGGGAGTAGTGTGATACAAAACTTAATGACGACAGCTGATTCGTTATAATAGAAATCTGGAAAAAGTATTTGGTTGACTAGTAAAAGCGGAATAAGTGCCATAAAACTTTGTGAGAGGTGAATGGCAATGGGATGCAAATCTAAATTAAGAATCATTAAGCGGTTTAAAGAGACTTTTTCCCGATAGGGTTCAAAGACTTTGTGGGGTAGGCCGCAGGCAGGACACACATCACCCAGCTTGTCTTTTTCCATGACATAACCACAGGGGCGACAACGTACGAGTTCTTTCATAAATCAGGTGTTTTGTTTACAAGTATAAGATATGATAAATTGTTTAATTATAGAAGTTTATCTGTTTTTATGTCTACTTGTTGTGTCAGAATTATTTAACTTTAGAAAAGCTATTTTTTATAAGTGAACTCGTTTAAAATGAAATTCAGATGAAGAAAGCGATTATAATTGGTGCAACTTCGGGGATAGGTAAGGAACTTGTTAAGTTATTTATTGGCAACAATTATAAGGTTGGCCTAACGGGTTTAGAGAGAAATGGTGAGGAGGAATTACAACGACAATATCCCGGGCGTTTGGATCTCAGGTATTTCGATTGTACAAAAGATAAAAATTCTGAAATAATTAAGGAATTGGTTGTGTCATTGGGCGGATTGGATGTGTTGATTTTTAGTGCAGGTATTGGGCATTTGAATCATAATCCGAGTTTTGAAGAGGAAAATCATGCCAATAAATTAAATGTGCTGGCTTTTACTGAGATCGCCAATTGGACTTATCGCTTTTTTGAAAAACAGGGTAAGGGTCATTTTGTGGCTATCAGTTCGATAGCTGGATTGCGCGGATACAGAGTTGCGCCTGCTTATCATGCTGCAAAATCCTATCAAATAAGTTATTTGGAGGCCTTAAAACAAAAAGCTCACCAGTCAGGCAAACCTATATTTATAACGGATATTCGCCCTGGTTTTGTTGATACCGGATTGTCGGATACGAAAAGAAAATTTTGGATTGCTACAAAAGAAAAGGCTGCAAGGCAGATTTATGACATAATCAAAAGGCGAAAGCCAACAGGATATGTTACAAAACGTTGGCAGATTGTTGCCGTTATCATGATGCTCTTGCCAAGTTGGCTTCTTAAACGAATGTGAAAAAATAAGGATGACTGACCTGCACTGATCAATATTACTAAGGTTAATTAACTTTATTCTTTTCATAGACGTAAAAGGATTTTGTAGTTTTGATGTTTAACTGTGACGAATCACAAACTGATTATTATTTAACACAAACACAATTAATACAATGCAAAAAATGAATTTTAAGCTGACTGCTTTTCTTCTCATCTTTATGGGACTGATTGGCAGTGCAAATGCACAGAATGATGTTCGCTTAATGCGATATCCCGATGTGAATAAAGACTTAATCGCCTTTGTGTATGCCGGCGATATTTGGACGGTAGATGCAAAAGGTGGAGATGCGACTCGTTTAACTTCGCATAAAGGGATGGAGTTGTTTCCCAAAATTTCACCTGACGGGCAGTGGATTGCTTTTTCAGGAGAATATTCGGGCAACCGTCAGGTTTATGTGATGCCGGCTAAGGGTGGCACACCTCGCCAGTTGACTTATTATAATTCGGTTGGTTTAATGCCTCCACGTGGTGGTTTTGATAATGTAGTTTTAGACTGGACACCGGATAGTCAATCCATATTGGTTCGTATGAATCGCACCCCTTTTGGTGAACGAAATGGAACCTATTACAAAGTGAGTTTAAAGGGTGGTTTGGAGCAGCCGTTGCAAATTCCTGAAGGAGGGATGGGTGTTTACTCGCCTGATGCTAAGAAAATTTGTTTTGCCCCAATTAGTCGTGAGTTTCGTACCTGGAAACGCTATAAGGGTGGACGTGCAGCTGACCTTTGGATTTACGATTTAGAGAAAGATCAATCGGAACGCATCACTAAGTTTGTCGGTTCGGATCAGATTCCATCCTGGTATAAGGATGCGATTTATTTTGCTTCAGATCGTGACTTGAAGTTGAATATCTATAAATATGATATCCCAACAAAAACAATTACTCAAATGACTCATCACAAAACGTTTGATGTGATGTGGCCTTCTGGTGAGAATGGACAAATTGTTTACGAAAATGGTGGACAACTGTTTAAGTTGGATCTAGAGACGGGGAAAGAAGAGCGTGTTATTGTCAATATTCACTTCGATAATCCGAATATCCTGCCTTATTATAAGAATGTGAAAGATTTTATTCAAGGAGTAGCGGTTTCGCCATCGGGAAAACGTGCCTTGTTTGATGCAAGAGGAGATATTTTTTCAGTTCCAGCTAAAAATGGTCCAAGCATTAATTTAACTCAAACACAAGGTGTGCGTGAAACTTCACCAAGTTGGTCGCCTGATGGTAAATACATCTCGTATTATTCAGATGCGACAGGTGAGTATGAAATCTATTTACTTGAGAATAAAAAGGGAGCCAAGGCCAGACAAATTACATCAGGTTCATCAGCCTGGATGTATGATGCCCAATGGTCAGCCAATAGTAAATATCTCTTGTTTTTTGACCGAAGCCTGAAACTGAAATATCTCGATATTGAAAGTGGAAGGGTGAAGGTGGTTGATATTGCCAAGCGTAATGAAATTACAGACTACGCTTTTTCACCTGATTCGGAATGGATTACCTATTCAAAAGAGAGCAAAAATGGTCAGTCTGCTGTGTGGGTCTATCAGCTTTCAAGCGGAAAGAATCACCAACTAACTGATGATACCTTTAGCGATTATGCGCCGGTTTTTTCAGCTGATGGTCAATTCATCTATTTTATGTCGAATCGTGATTTTAATTTGAGTTTTTCAAGCTTCGAATTTAATTATCTGTACAATAAGGCAACACGTATTTTTGCTTTATCGCTTAAAGCAGATGGTCCTAAACTTTTTGCATTGAAGAATGATGTTGAAGAAGTGAAAAAGGAAGCGTCTAAAAATGATCAGAAGTCTGAAGATAAGTTGAAAGTTGGGATTGATTTTGACGGAATCTCAAAGCGAATTTCTGTTTTCCCTATGGCATCAGGAAATTATGGAGACCTGACAGCTGTTGAAGGTGGCATTTTGTATTCGAATAAAGGAAGTTTGTATCGATTTAATATCGAGAACGAAAAGGATGAAGTTATTCTGGATAAGGTTTCGGATTATTCTCTTTCGGGTAATGGCAAAAAGATCATGTATCGTTCAGGTTCTACCTATGGCATCATCGATGTAATTGCGGGTCAGAAAGTAGGCGATGGTCAGTTGAATTTGGATGATTTGCAAATGAAGATTGATCCTAAGAAAGAATGGAATCAAATTTATACTGATGGCTGGCGTATCTTCCGTGATTACTATTATGTAGACAACATGCAAGGTGTTGATTGGGATCAAATTAAAGCCAATTACAATCTTTTGATGCCTTATGTGAGCCATCGTGCTGATTTGGATTATATTATTGGTGAAATTATTTCGGAAACCAATACAGGACACGCTTACGACAATTATGGCGATTTTGAAAAAGTGAAGCCAATGGAAACAGGTTTGTTGGGAGCTAAATTAAAGGCTGATACGAAGGCTGGTAAGTATGTTATTTCAAAGATTTATCAAGGTGAAAATTGGACACCAAACCGCAGATCACCATTAACCGAACAGGGTGTAAACGTGAAGGAAGGGGACTATCTTTTGAGCATCAATGGGCACGATTTGAGTTTGGATGTGAATCCTTATTTATATCTTGAGAATACGGTTGATAAGATGGTTGACATTACCGTGAATTCAAAACCAAATTTCGAAGGGGCAAAAACGTACACCATTAAGCCTATCGCCAGTGAATTGGAGCTAATGTATCTGAATTGGGTAAACGAACGTCGTGAGATGGTAGACCGTTTGTCTGATGGTAAAATCGGTTATATTCATGTGCCAAATACGGCTGTAGAAGGGAATCGTGAATTGCATCGTGGTATGTACGCTTATCATGACAAACAGGCTTTGATTATTGATGATCGATATAATGGAGGAGGATTTATTCCTGATCATATGGCTGATTTGCTTGACCGTGATGTGCTTTCGTATTGGCATCGTCGAGGTTTAGAACCAACTCAAACACCTGGTATTGCCCATGATGGACCTAAAGCCATGTTGATCAATCATTATTCTTCATCTGGAGGAGATGCTTTCCCATACTACTTTAGAAAGAAAGGACTCGGTAAACTAATCGGAACCCGTACCTGGGGTGGATTGGTTGGAATGTCAGGTAATGCTGGTTTGGTAGACGGTGGTTATATCGCTGTGCCTCGTTTCGGTATTTTCGATGAAAATCAGAAGTGGATTATCGAAGGGGTTGGTGTTTATCCGGACGTTGAAGTGTATGATGAACCTCATAAAGTGGCTAAAGGAATTGATCCTTCTATTCAGAAAGCAGTAGAAATGCTGTTGAAAGAATTGAAAGAGAATCCAGCTAAAAAAGTAAGTGCGCCTGCTAATCCGAATCGATCGAAATGGGTTGAGGAAGACGTGAAGTAGTTCAGCTTAAAACAAAATATGAAAGGCTGTTTCAGGATTTATCTTGAAACAGCCTTTTTTAATTGGCCGATTTAGAAGAAACGATCGAGTATAACTTCATTGTCTGTTTCGGCATGAGGATCTTCTAATAATTTAAGCATTTGTTCAGAAAAATAGGGGGCAAGCATCACGCCTTTGGTTCCTAATCCGTTGAATATAGCTAAGCTCGAATTTTGTGGATGGATGCCTAAAATGGGGCGTCTGTCTTTTACCGTTGGTCTGACACCGGCCCAGTGGTTGAGAACCGTATAATCTGTATCAATCAGTTTATCCAGTTTTGTGAGTAATTCTGATTTCCCTTCTTCACTGGTTTCTGCATTAATATTATCCCATTGATAAGTTGCTCCAACTTTGAAGCGATGATTGCCTGTGGGCAAAACAAACAGGTTTTTATTTAAAATATAGTCTTCACATAAGGCTTTGGCTTCAATTTCGATTAATTCGCCTTTGGTGAGGTAAAAACTGCCCTCAGGGAAAAGTGCATTTTTGGCATCCTGATAGCCTCGGCAAAATATGATTTTTTCAGCTGCATGATTTTTCCAATAGACGTGATTGTTTTCAAATGTCACATCTTCAATCTTAAGGTGATCCTTAATCAGATAATTCTGCTGTCGTAGAAAGTTGCGCATGCCCTGAATCATGAGATTCAAATTACAGGATCCGGTTTGCGTGAGTGCCCCATAATGTTCGATAGGTTTAAAACCTTCCAATTTTAGATTCTTATTAATTCGCTTGATATAATGATTCATTTTCCCCTGTTCGATTCGTTTTTGCCACATAGGTAGATCTTGTTCGGTCAGGGGTTTAATCATCTCTTTTTGTTCGATAAATTTTGTCGAAAGCAAGTTCTCAATCTCCGCATAGGTTTCATACATTTTGGGAAATAAAGCGTCAGCCATCCAGGTTTTGGTGAGGCGTTTAAAGACAAGCGGATTGATAAGACCAGCTGCCACTTCTGATGCCGATTTTTGTGTGGGATCAACAATAATTTTAAAAGGGATTTTATGCTTGTGCATTTGGAAGGCCAAAAGTGTTCCTGCTAAACCTTGGCCAACAATGATGTATTTGGTCATTTTTTTTAACTTGATTTATTCAAATATAAGGAATATGATTTTTGAAAAATAATTGTTGATCTGAAACTCCCTTATTTAGAATGGGGAATTGTAGAGGCTTAAAATTTACAAAAGGTCCTATTTAAGCTGTAATTGCTCATTTTTTAATCCTTTTTGAAAAAAATGTCCCCCCTTATTTCCCCTCTTAGCAAATATCTTTGAGCATCAAGTTGAGAGATTTGGAAGGATTAACAAAAGCTTAATCTTTTGAGAGTAAATTCAGTTTTTAGCCTGAATGAATAATTTAAATAGAAAATTAGTAATATAGAAGTATTAAACAGTAGAAGTTTTTTTTGTAAAAAAATCTAAATACTCTTTAAAGATGAGATTACTGTTTTTTAAATTGTATGAATAACATAAAAGGATTAAAATAATTAAATTATGGCAACCACCCGAAGATCATTTTTAGGCAATCTGGCTCTTGGAGCCGGGGTCCTTGCAGCGGCGCCAATGGCAGCTTGCTCAAGTAATAAAGACGAAAGCAATTTGGCTTATATTAAAGCTGCGGCTTCAAGGAATCCATCCATGAATTTTAATATGTGTGGCTACGCGGCTCCGAAACTCGATACGGTTCGAGTTGGTTTTGTAGGCATAGGCGACCGTGGTTCAGGGGCTGTAAAACGTATGACTTATATTGATGGTGTTGAAATTACCGCACTTTGTGATACCAGACAAGCTGCTGTTGATGGGGGGCAAAAAATCCTTTCAAATGCAGGACTGCCCAAAGCAAAGGAATTTGTTGGTGGTGATTTAGGTTTCAAGGAGTTGTGTGAGAGTGGTTTGGTTGATTTAGTTTATATTGCGACACCATGGGAATGGCACGTGCCAGTTGCGATTGCTGCCATGGAGGGTGATAAGCATGCAGCAGTTGAGGTATCTACAGCAAAAACTATTGATGAGTGTTGGCAAATGGTGGAAACCTCAGAACGTACACGTAAACACTGTGTTATTCTTGAAAACTGTTGCTACGATTTCTTCGAGATGTTGACCATTAGTATGGCACAGCAAGGTGCTTTTGGTGATTTGATTCATGGTGAAGGGGCTTATATTCACAATTTGGATTATTGGCACTTCAACAAGCCTAAGGATAATCAAATGACGGATGGTGCCTATACAAAGATGTGGCGTTTACACGAGAATAAACGTAAAGCTAATGTTTACCCAACTCATGGTCTGGGGCCAATTTGCCAGGCTATGAACATCAACCGTGGTGATAAAATGGATTATTTAACCTCTATGATGTCAGAGGATTTTACCCTGAAGCATCGTATTGCTGAAATGGCTAAGAAAGACCCATTTTTTGAGCAGTTTGTAGGCTGGGAAATGAGGGGGAATATGGATATGCAGATGATTCGTACCAATAAGGGACGCACCATCATGATTCAGCATGATATCAGTTCGCCAAGACCTTACTCCCGAATTCATATGCTTAGCGGAACCAAGTGCTTTGCACAAAAATGGCCAATGCAGCATATTGCTTTTGGACATGATGTAATAGACGAAGCTAAATTTAAGGAATTAGAAGATAAGTATACCCCGGAAATCATTCGTCGAGTAGGTGAAATGGCCAAGCAAGTTGGAGGTCATGGAGGTATGGATTTCGTGATGGACTGGCGTTTGATCGACTGTTTACGTAATGGTTTACCAATGGATATGGATGTGTACGATGCTGCATCATGGTCTTGTATTACACCATTGAGCGAGTGGTCTATTGCCAATAAATCGAATTCAATTGAAATTCCAGACTTTACACGTGGTGCCTGGAAGACTAATAAACCAATTGATTTGACTTTAAATGGTGGAGGAACAACCGGCGTACGTAATCTTAAAAAGGCCGATTCAAAAGGCCAACTGGAAGTGCATTAAACTCAACAAACATATATTTTTTTTAGGGCGAATGGTTGATTCCAAATCGATAAGGTTTAAGAATTAGCTGTTCGCCATTTTTAATTGGATATTACAGTTTGGGATTATGCCTGATTAGTATGGTATTTATTGATTTTTAAAATCAAATTCCTGGAAAATATCCCAAAATTTCCCATTGTGTTTTAAGAGAAATAGACTTTTGCACAAAAAGGAGGCTTCAAATTCCCTGTTCTTAAATTCACCCCAGGCTTTATTGAAGTTCTGCGTACTTAAATCTCTTGTGGCAATGGTCATATGAGGATGAATGTTTTGACTGATTTCCTTTTTGCCAATCTCAACTTTTGTACTCAAATCAGGAATGAGTTTGGCATGAAGGGCTATGATGGGAGTGTGGTCAGAAACCTTTACAAAAATAACTCTAGGCTTAAAGCAGTCAAAACCTGATATACTTATTTTAAAACTGTCTTGTAGGGCTGCAAATTCGCCTAAAGTCTTGATTAACGATTGTTCTATTTTATTGCTGCTTCTGAAAGGCATTTGCAGGGTGATGTGTGCAGGGGATTTTAAGGCATGTTTGGCATTAAATCGTTCCTTCATTTCCTTTTTCAGAACCTCAATTTTCCCCCTCAGTTCCATATGAGGAATAAGAGCAATGAAATAGAGATTTGTTTTTTGAGCAGACATGTCATTTAAACTTGAAATTAGACTACGGTTTTAATTTCGCTATTTTTTTTCGATATCTAAATTATGACTATGAAAAACTCATTCGTCTCCCTGTGTTTTTTAAGTGAACATGGAGGGATTTTTCCTCATTTTATTCGTCATGAATATATTGCGCCCCCGGTTCTCATTTCATTTAGGATTTTAAAATTTGCGTATAAAAAAAACTCACCAGTTTCCTGATGAGTTTGTTGTGAACATGGAGGGATTATTCGCTCGTTCCTCGCTCATTAATGTATTACGAACCCCTATGGGTTCTCATCCATAAATTTTATTGCAAAAAAAAATCTTCCAAGTTTATTGGAAGATTCTCTATAATCTAGGTGAACATGGAGGGATTCGAACCCCCAACCTCCTCGGCCGTAACGAGGTGCACTATCCAGTTATGCTACACGTCCGTTTTGTCTCAAAGACCCTGCAAATATAGGCATTCTGAGATTTATATTACAAGTTTTTTTAGAGGTTTTTCTGAAAAAATCACTTTCCCCTTTTGAAGGGGAAGCTTAAGTGAAGATTAACAAGTGCTTAACAAATATTACTTTTTCATATCTCAAAATAGGAGTATATTTAAATTTAGTTTAAATAAAAGGATGGGTAATTAATTCAAATACTATGAAAACAAAAAGAATACTATTAGGACTGGCATTTGTAATGGGTGCTTTATTGGTGAATACCAATGTGAATGCTCAAAAAAGTATGAGTTTAAAGATTGATGACAGTAAAGTAGAATGGACTGGGAAGAAAGTAACTGGGGAGCATCATGGAACAGTGGTATTTAAATCGGGTAGTTTGCAGATGGATGGATCCAAAATTGTAGGGGGCGAATTTGTAATGGATATGACCAGTATTAAAAACACCGATATTACAAGTGATAAATATCGTGGTGATCTTGAAAAGCATCTCAAGTCTGACGATTTTTTTGGTGTTTCTAACTTCCCTGAGTCAAAGTTTGTAGTTAAGGAAAGTAAGAAATTACAGAATGGTAAAGTTTTGGTAAAAGGTGAGATTAGTATAAAAGGGATTACTAAACCCTTGGAATTTGAAGTTGACTCTCATCAGCACGGCGACTCTTTTCATATGAGTGGTGTAATGGTTATTGATCGTACTTTGTTCGGCATAAAGTATGGTTCGGGTTCATTCTTCGATAATCTGGGTGATAAGACCATTTATAACGACTTTGAACTAAAGTTCGATCTGATGTTTTAAGCATTGAGATTCATTTATAAAAAAACGCCACATCATAATGTGGCGTTTTTTGTGGATTGAGAATTATATTCTCTAATAAAATATTGATTAGAATGAATAGGCAATTTCCAATTCGATCTGACTCATTTTAATTTCAATAGTCTGGTTTGGTACCATTTTACCTTGCATTGCTTGTTCTGCATCGAAGTCCATAGGGTTATAACCTTTAACTGAACATTCTGGCGCATAAACAAGAGCAAAATGTAAGGCATTCCCTTTTTCATTTAATTCTTTAGAACAACCTAAAGTAATGTGATCGCACATGACACCAGGAGCTAGGATATTAAATAGAACTTCTGATTTTTGAATAGGTTGGTCACAATGTGAGTATCCTGCTCTTAAAGTCCAGGTTTCAATTCCTGAATATTCAGCACCAATTTTGTAACAATTAATATCTTCCCATCCAAAACCAGCACCGTTATCTGATCCCAGAGGGACATAATTTGGATTTGGGTTGTATCCACCTGCGCCATCGGGAATCATTGGAGCAAGAGCCATTGGATCCATTGGGTTTGAAACTGATGCTATATCAGTATAGTTGATGCGTTTGAAGTCAGCTGCAAATACCCAGTTTTCATTAGCCTGATATGCTAGACCTACTGTCCAGGTTGATGGAATATTGAAATCACCTTGTTCAGCAAAAAGTCCGGCATAGTCGTCAAATTCACTCATATAAACCATCGTCTGGTAACTGGCACCAACACTTAGTTTTTCAGTTAGTTGGCCTAAATACCCTAATTTAAAACCTAAACCATAAGCATTATCGTGGCCATTGTCTGTTAATTTCGTTGCGTCGCTAGACATACCATTCATGCCAAAAGCGCCTAATCCTTTAGCTTCGAAATATTGGTAAGCCGCAATTGCTGTCACCCCAAAACTATGCTTTTCACTTACTTGGTAGGCATAACTTAAGTTTAGGAAACATTGTCCCAAATCAACACCTGTATCAGCGTTTGGCATACCGAAAGTTCCAAAACCATTTTTAGGTGCATAGTCTGTATTCATACCGCCATTACCATATACAGCTACAGAGAAACTGCTTTTCTCATTTAATAACCAGTTGGCACCAAATGTTGGCATGAAAAAGACTTTGCTATCACTTTCGACAGTTCCGGGAGCTAAACCAAATGTACCATCCATCATAGAAGGGTTTCCGGTAACAGTGTATTCACGGTTTGGGTTAAACATGTTAACACCAAATTGGTATTGGTTACCAAGTTTCACTAAAGAAGCAGGGTTACCATTAATGAGTGAGTTTTTGTACCAAGCGATACCAGCTCCGGCCATACCTTTGTTTTGTGTACCGTAAGCAAGGCTAAAATAGCCATCTGTAGCGCTGGCTGATTGTGTTGTAATTATTCCAGCCAAAAGCAGGGAAGCTGAAATAAGAAATTTTGATCTCATTTTCATAGGTAAATAATATTTGAATATTAGTTGTTATCAATTCATGTGTAAAATACTAACTATAAGAATATACAAATATGTTATATATCAGATATGTACATATGGAGACTTTTATGATCGGTCTTAATGTGTTGATTATTAATTGTTGATGTGGGGTTGTTTTTTTTTGGAAGTAGGCTAATACTTATTTGGAACAAATAAGAGTGATTTTTGGACTTGTAAGATACTGTTAATTTGTATCAATTAATCCTCTTCTGTAAGTCTTGCCAGGCTGGCTTTTCGTTGAATCTTATTGGTTAAAGTGCGCTCAAATTTTGAAAGGAAAAAAATATCGCGTGGACGTTGGAATTTTTCTAAATAAGCATCAACTTTAGCCTGAATCTTCTTTTTTTTCTCGATGCTTTTGTTCTTTGATTCAATTATAAGAATCATTTTTTCACCCAGGTGTTCGTCTGGAATGCCAATAAGAAAGAATGGCTCATTTATAAAAGGATTCAGCTTTTCTTCAATTTGTTCAGGGAATAATTTTATTCCTCCTGAATTTATAACGTGATCAAATCTTCCAAGCCATTCAAATTCTGAATTGGAGATGAGTTTTACGATATCATTCGTTGTGATCCTTTGATTTAATAGTCTGGGAGCATCAATTTCTAAACACTCTCTTTTGTCTGTAGAAAGGGTTACACCATTTAGAGCTTTATATGTATCCGATTTATCAAGGCCATTTAAGTTTTTTATCGCGATATGCGAAAGGGTCTCGGTCATTCCGAAACTGGCATAACAATGTGAGCTGAGGTTTTGGATTTTCTTGTTTAACTTTTGATCAACAGCACCACCTCCAATTAAGATGGATTTGATCAATTGAATTTGATCCGTATTATGTATGCTGTTTTGAACCTGAAGAGGAATCATTGCAGCAAAATCGATTGGAGAATGGAGTCCGTTAAGGGGATGGCCATCGGGCTTGACACAGATCAGTTGCATTTGCCAGATTATGGCACGAATAAGCATCATTTTTCCCGCAATAAATTGGGGAGATAAGCAAAGAAGGGCCGTCTGTCCCTTTTCAAATTTGAAGAATTCGCCCGTCATTTTTGCAGACTGTATCATCTTCTCTTTTTCCAGATTGATTGGTTTTGGAGCTCCTGTTGATCCTGACGTTTTAGCTTGAACATAAAGATTTTCATCGAACCACTCCAGAATAAAGGCATAAATATCCTTTTGCCATTGCGCTTTACAGATCTGATTTTGTTCGTTGCAAAGCGCCAATAGCTGAGTTCGATTGAGTTGATGAAAATTAAGCTTCAAGCTGTTCATTAAGATCCCATTTTTTGGATTGATTGTAAATTAAGTGGCCTTCTGTAACTTCAAGTGGCGATTCGATATTATTGGTGAAGAGTTGCCCTGTCCCCAAGCCTTGGGGCATTGGATTGTTGAGTGTATATACCCACTGTGCAATAGCATTTAAGCCAATATTAGATTCAAGGGCAGATGTGGCCCACCAGGGAATTGCATTTTTATTGGCAATATCAATCCATTCCTGGCTGCCTTTAAAACCACCAACCAAACTTGGTTTTAAAATAATATACTGTGGTTGTATTTGTCGGATTAATTCAATTTTGTCTTCGAGTTTGTAAATTCCGATTAATTCTTCATCCAAAGCAATAGGCAGTGGCGTTATCTTACAAAGTTCTGCCATAGCTTCCCAGTTGCCTGCTTTTATGGGTTGTTCTATGGAATGAATATCAAAGTCTGCGAGTGCTTTGAGTTTGTTTATGGCATCATCAGGATGAAAGGCACCATTGGCATCGACGCGGATTTCAATTTCTTTAGCTGAAAACTTCTCTCGGATTGATTGGATAATGCTGAGTTCTTCATCAAAATTAATGGCCCCAATTTTTAACTTGATACAATTGAAACCTGTATCAATCTTCTCCTGGACTTGCTGTTGCATGTAAGCTTTATCGCCCATCCAAACCAAGCCATTTATGGGGATTTGTGCTTCATTATTTGTGAAATCAGAATCGAAAAGAAGACGTTTCCCACCATTTCTCAAATCCCTTAAAGCCATTTCGAAACCAAAATAAAGAGATGGCCATTCGGTTAAATCGCTAATAAAATAGTTTTCTATTTTGTCGATGTTCTGGCAAACCTCGTGAATTTTATCTTCGTAGTTTTCTCTGTCATCAGAACTTAATCCTCTAATGATTGAGCATTCGCCAATCCCCTTAATTTCAGGATTTTGTTCATCCCATATGCGAACAATCCAAGCTTCCTTTTTTGTGAGTATTCCACGAGAAGTGCCACTGGGACGTTTAAAATCTAAAGGGTAATAATGAAAGTCGGATACCAGCATCGTTTGAGAATAAATATAAAATTATAAGAGAGTTCCAATTCCAAAAGTTAGACTGAATAAGAAACAAGATATCGCTAATTTTTTTAATTCAGGATCTAATTTTTGAGGTTCGTCATTTTTTATGACGGTGTTCATATGACGTATGATGAGAGGGAAACTCAAAAGATAGATAAATTGAAAAATCGATTTGTAATGAATTATACTATAGGCGATAGCAAGCAACATGGCTAAGCTAAGAATAATGAGATGGTAATTTTTTGCTGCTTTTGAGCCAATTTTTACAACTAAGGTTCTTTTACCGGTTTGTGCATCATTTTCAATGTCGCGCATATTGTTTAGGTTGAGCACACCAGTGCTTAAAAGGCCGACAGAGCTGGCTGGGAGTAAAATATCCCAGTGAAGATCTCCGGTATGCAGGAAATAGCAGCCAAGAACGCCAACTAAACCAAAAAAGATGAAAACAAAGAGGTCGCCAAAGCCCATATAGCCATATGGATTTTTCCCAATTGTATAATTGATAGCGGCTAAAATTGCCAAAATACCTATTGCAAAAATAACAAGTGCCTCTTGTAGATTAATGATTTGAGCCGCTTCGTAGATCAAAAAAGAACCACTTGTTAAAGAGATAGTTATGAAAACATAAAGCATGTTTTTCATTTCCTTTTTGCTAATATCACCACTTTGTACAGCTCTTTCGGGCCCAACACGATTAGCATTATCTGCTCCTGAAATAGAATCACCTAAGTCGTTGGCTAAATTCGAAAGAATCTGAAGAAAAAGGGTGGTTGTGATGGCTAGGATAAATATAATTGAATTGAACTGATTATATGACGCTGCTATAAGACTGCCCAGAATAATGCTGGATAGAGCCAAGGGAAGTGTTCTCAGTCTAAAGGCATGTATCCATGCTTTTGTTTTACTCATAGTTCTGTGATTTATTGAATCACAAATTTAACCAAATTACGATAATGCCTTAAGTTTTATTGAGATCAATTTTTAAGAAAAGCTTAAGTGGCTGGTGTAAAAGCTCTTGTTCCAAGATTTAATATTTCGTAACTTTTCGTAAATGCGAATTATTTTATACACAAGGCTATTCGAGGTTGAATAAAATTCACGTTAAAAAAAATAATTTACAATGAAAATTTTTAGAGATTTTAAGGAAATCATTGACTTTGCAATTGACAGTGAGATGAATGAAATTCAATTTTATTCAGAACTAGCCGAAACAATGGAAAGGAAGAATGTTAAGCAACTGTTTCGAAGTATTGCCCTTGAAAAAACGGCTCGTATGCTTCAGTTGGAAAATATGAAAGATATTGGTTTTCTATTGGATGTAGACTGCGTACAAGATTTGAAAATAGCGGGGTCTTTTTCTGAAATTGATTTTACAAAAAGAAATTTGTCTTATCAGGAAGCCTTGATAATGGCTATGAACAAAGAAAAAGAGAAATTCATACTTTATCAGGAATTGGCAGATTGTTCTACGGATACAACTTGCAAACAAACATTTTTAAGTCTGGCGAATCAAGAAGCACGTCAAAAGTTAAAGTTGGAAATTGAATATGATGAATTTATTTTATATGATAATTAGAATTTCTGTTCTGATTGTAATCACTTCGTTCTTATTTAATACATGTTGTTATGGAAAAATATAATAGTTTAGACGAGGTTTTGAATTTTGCTATAGAGCAAGAGCAAGGGGAGGTGGATTTTTATAACGATTTGGCAGATAAAATGAGAGTCCCTAAGGTTGAAGAGCTGTTTAGAGATATTGCCCTTGAGAAGCAGAAACACATTCTTAAGTTGGAGGCCATACGAATAAGTGGCAATTTTGATCACAATTCTTATGATCAGATAAAAGAGTTAAGAACAGACCACTATATTGCCAATGTGGACTACTCCAACGAAAACCCGAGTTATGATGAGGCTTTATTAATGGCTATGGAGAAAGAAAAAGCAACGTTTATGTTTTATTGGGATTTGGCTGAGCGGGTTACCTCTTCCGATCTGCAGGATCTTTTTTACATGCTTGCCTTACATGAAGCCAAGCAAAAAGTAAAGTTGGAAATTCAGTTTGATAGAGGGTCTGAGGATGAGTTTGATGAGGACTAAAATTAACCTTACTAAGAAGGAATTGCCCCATATTGATGGGGCTTTTTTTGTTTGAGTCTCGCGTATCATTATAAAATGATTATTTTAGCCTTCTATCAACAAACATCTACATCTATGCGCTTAAAATTTTTAAGCTACCTAAGCTTTATAATTATTCTGTTATCAACCCATCCCTTAATGGCTCAGATTTCTCATGGAGGCAATCCTTATTTTAAGTCGATTGCCAATACAATGAAGTTTGAAACTTTGGTTATGCCAGTTGAAAATATGCTCAGAATTAAATCGGAGAGAGCGGGTGAGTCTCATTCAAGGTTAAAACATGATAAATTTGCCCATGAGTTTGTTTTGAATAAAACGACTGAGAATTCAGGGAAATGGACTGTTTTGTCGAATGGGCAACGCGTTTGGAATTTAGCTATATCCTCGCCGGGGGCCTATTCGTTAAATTTGGTTTTTGATCGGTTTCGTTTGCCAAAGGGAGGGCAATTGTTTGTTTATAATTATACTAGCGATAGGGTGTTGGGAGCTTATACAGAAAAAAATAATAAAGCTTCAGGACGATTTGCAATCGAGCCTTTGGAGGGGGACGAACTGATTATTGAATATATTGAGCCTCTGAATCCGGAGTTTAAAGCGGAGCTTAAACTCGGAAAAGTTTATCACGACTATAAGAACATCTTTAAACTTTTGGATTCTAAAAGTTCACAAGTCAAAAGTGCGTCCGGTAGTTGTAATGTTAATATAAATTGTCCGGAGGGATTGACCTGGCAAATTGAGAAGCATGCTGTCTGTCATATGACGTATGGCGGATGGATTGCGACAGGAACCTTAATAAACAATTCAAAGAAAGACGGGCGTCCTTATATCTTAACAGCTCATCATGTGATTAGTGAAGAGGCCATTGCCGAACAGGCAATCTTTTATTTTAATTATGAAGCTGATGTTTGTGATGGTGTATCTGGCTCCAAGACTCAAACCATTTCGGGTTCGACTTTGAGAGCGACAACAACACATTTGGATTTTTCCTTATTGGAAATGAGTGCCATACCACCATCTATTTATCAGCCTTATTATGCCGGTTGGGATCGATCTGGAAGTGTTCCCAATCAAACGGTTTGTATTCATCATCCCAGTGGTGATGTGAAAAAAATATCGATAGATTATAATCCGCCTTCAACAGACACTTACACCGATTCGGATTACACTTTCGATGATAATACGCATTGGCATATTGAGAATTGGGAGGTGGGTACAACCGAAGGGGGATCATCGGGTTCACCCTTGTTTGATACCAACCATAGAGTGATAGGTGATCTTACGGGGGGAGATGCCAGTTGTTCAAATTCTGTGGATGATTATTTTGCTAAGTTTTCTGCAAGTTGGGATACTTATCCTGCCAAAGAAAATCAATTGAAATATTGGTTAGATCCCGATGATACAGGTGTGCTTGTTTTGGATGGATACAATCCCTCTATTCAAACGGATAAGAGTATAGCTTGTGTGGAATCTGAGGTGGATATTTCCTTTGATTTTGGTATGGATTACGATAGTTATTTCTGGGATTTTGGAGACGATGCGAATCCGAAAACTGCTACGACTGCAGGGCCACATAAAGTGCAGTATGCTACATCCGGAATTAAAACAATTAGTTTGGTTTACACCAAGGGTGATCTGATATTGAATGAATTTACCAGCTTGGTAGTTGTTAATGAGACAGAGCCTGATTTTACTTATTTGTTTAAGCAAAAAAGTTTTGATTTTAAAGATGCTTCAAAGAACGCTGTTAGTTATCTATGGGATTTTGGTGATGGACAGAGCTCTACGTCAACAAATCCGAGTCATGTGTATAAGAATGCAGGTAAGTATAGGGTGAAATTGACTGTAAACAATGCCTGTGGAGACAGAAGTCTGACAAAAGAAGTGAATACATCTTATGATTCAGAGCTCGTGATTTATCCAAACCCAAGTAAGAATGTAAAAACCAGAGTCGACCTCAAAGCTGTTTTGTTTGATCGGATTGATTGGTGGCTCTATGATACGCGAGGCGCAGAGCGTTTGAGTGGTTTTGTAACGAAATACAATTCTTTTATCGATCTTGATTTAAGATTATTTCCTGCTGGACTCTATGTTTTAAAAATGAATATTGATGGTTCTGTTGTGAACCGAAAAGTCATCGTATTGAAATAAAAGTAAAAAAGACAGGTTTCTATAATAAGTAACCTGTCTTCTGCTATTTTAAATATGATTTAAGAGTTCTGAAGCTTCGCTAATAATTTCTTTAGCTCCATTAGCTTTCAATTCTTCGGCATCACGGAATCCCCATAATACGCCAACACCGTACATTCCAGCATTTTTGGCCGTTTCCATATCCACTCCTGAATCGCCCACAAACATGAGTTCCTTGGGAGATAAGCTCATTTTTTTAGCGGCCATTAAAGCTCCCTGAGGATCGGGTTTTCTGGCAACCTCATCGCCAGCTCCAATTACGAATTCAACATTCCATTTCGCAAGAAGAACTTTGACTACTTTTTGAGTTAGATGGTTGGCCTTGTTAGAAAAAACCGCAATTTTAATTCCTTTATCATTGAGTTGATCAAGAAGATGGGCAACACCCGGATAAAGTTTTGTTTTATTGATGCAATTCGCTTCATAAACCTCGAGCATTCTATCCAAGTTCCCAGAGAAATGCTCTTCTGTTCTTAAGCTTTCAGGTAAGGATCTTTTTACCAGTTTGCGAATTCCGTTTCCTACAAATGTTTTGTAAGTCTCTATATTGTGTGTAGCCAGATTTTGTTCTTCCAAAACTTGATTCATTGAATCTGCAATATCTTCAATAGAATCAGCAAGTGTCCCGTCCAAATCGAATACGATTCCTTTTATGCTCATTGTATTTTTTTAGTGTGTTTGTAAATGACTTCATTTGATAGAATAGTCTTTGCAAATATCGGTATCAACATTTTACTGACAAAAGATTGTCTGTTAAATTTAGATTTCATTTATTATTTGTGTCTTACATAGCATTTAATTTTATTGTCTTCAGTTGCCTGAAATAAGCACCATATGGCAATTATCTACTACCTTTGTGCTATGTATGCTTTAGTCGATTGCAATAACTTTTATGCTTCATGTGAGCGGGTATTTAAGCCTTCTCTCAACGGCAAACCTATTGTTGTTTTATCAAACAACGATGGCTGTGTTATTGCACGGAGTCAGGAAGCCAAAGATCTGGGGATTCCAATGGCAGCAGCAGCTTATAAGTTTAAAAAGTTGTTTGAAGAGAAAGAGGTTTCTGTTTTTTCTTCAAACTATGCTTTATATGGCGATTTGAGTCAGCGAGTAATGACCATTTTATCAGGTTTTGCTTCTGAAATGGAAATATACAGTATCGATGAGGCTTTTCTTGATTTGCATGGTTACGATTATGTCAATTTAGATGACTATGCCAGAGAAATAAAAGCGAAGGTGGAAAAATGGACGGGTATTCCTGTATGTATCGGTTTAGGCCCAACAAAATCATTAGCAAAACTAGCCAATCGAATTGCAAAAAAATACAGCGATCGGACCCATGGTGTTTATCTTATTGATAGTGATGAAAAACGTGAAAAAGCGCTTAAGTGGGTAGCTGTAGAAGATATTTGGGGAATAGGCCGACAACACGGGAAAAAACTCAGGGCTTACGATGTTAAAACGGGTTATGATTTTATTCAAAGGGCTGATCATTGGGTTCGGAAGGAGTTTTCAGTCGTGGGTTTGCGTCTGAAACATGATTTGATGGGTATCCCCTCGATACAAATGGAGCAATGGCAGACCAAAAAGTCAATTTCTACAACACGAACCTTTGAAAGGACAACAAGTGATTATGAAGAAATCAGGGAACGTGTCGCAACGTTTACGGTTAGTTGCGCTGAGAAGCTTCGAAAACAAGGATCTTCTTGTTCAGCGTTGATGGTTTTTATTCAAACCAGTAAGCATCAAAAACATTTGCCGCAATATCAGAATTCTTTGGCTATTCATGTTCCTTATGCAACCAATTCGAGTATCGATCTGGTGAAGTTTGCAACACAAGCTCTGAAAAAGATTTACCGCGAGGGCTACGCCTATAAGAAAGCTGGTGTGGTTGTTCTCGACCTTGTTGATGAATCGCAAAAACAGTTATCTCTTTTTTCAGGTGAAAATCCGAAGCACACACTTTTGCATAAAGTGATGGATGCATTGAATAATCGGTATAAGGATAGTACCGTAAAGTTGGCTTGTCAGGATCCCAAACGAACGTGGAAAATGAAGCAGGAAAAATTATCGCCTTCGTTTACTACGAAATTTAGCGATATCTTAAAAATAAAATTGAATGACTAAAGAAAGCAAACTCCAATTTTTTATTCCATCGAGCAAAGAAAAACTATTGCTTCCTTTTGTTAGTGCTAAAGTTCAGGCTGGTTTTCCAAGTCCAGCTGATGATTTTATAGAAACAAAAATAAGCCTTGATAAGGAACTTATAAAGAATAAGGAAGCTACATTTTATGCCAGAGTTGAAGGTTCGAGTATGATAGGGGCTAATATTCACGATGGTGATCTTCTTGTTATTGATAGAAGTCTGGAGCCTCGTAACAATAGAATAGCGGTTTGTTTTATTGATGGTGAATTTACCGTGAAGCGCCTTAGAATAGAGAAAGATCATATTCTTTTGATGCCTGAAAACGAAAAGTTTGATCCAATAAAGGTCACTCAGGACAACGATTTTGTTATTTGGGGAGTTGTAACTTATATTATAAAAGCCGTTTAATGTCTCATAAAATATACTTAGTTAGTGCATGTCTACTCGGAATTAATTGTAGATACAATGGGAGTAGTAGTAAAATACCGGAGCTTGAAACTTTGGTTGATTCAGGACGAATAATGCCTGTATGCCCGGAAGTATTGGGTGGATTAAGTACGCCTCGTGATGCTTGTGAGATTGTTGGTGACGCTAATGGGAGTGAGAAAGTGCAGACAAAATCAGGATTAGATTGTTCTGATGCATTTAAAAAAGGAGCGCAACGAGTAATGGAAATTTGTAAGGCTTGTGATGTCGAAAAAGTTATTCTGAAAGCCAATAGCCCCTCATGTGGTTGTGGTTTTATCTACGATGGGACATTCTCCGGAAAACTGATCGAAGGCAATGGATTAACGTCCCAATTGCTTCTTGATAATGGGATTGAGGTTTACAATGAGAATAATTGGACAGAGGCAGAATTTATTTAAACAGGATCTTCAAATAAGTCTTATCGGATTATAATATCCCACCATTTCATTTACCTTTGCAGGCCATTTGAATATTACGATATTCTCTTGTAATACTTAGTTTTATACACTTATCAGAAGCAATGGCAAGTCAAGCAATTCGTTCATATTTTCAATTATATCAATCGCATTACAAGGGGCTGATAAAACTAGGTATCCCGGTGATTTTGGCTCAGTTGGGGCAGGTTACTGTTGGGGTAATCGATAATATGATGATTGGCCATGTGGGAACACTGGAGCTGGCTGCAGCATCATTTGCAAATACCATTTTTTGGTTAGTCATTGTTTTGGGAACTGGTTTTTCATATGCCATCACCCCTCTTGTTGGTAAGGCAAGAGGAAACTATGAGATGAATCAGGTTGGTGCCTGGTTCAAGTCGTCTATGTGGGCGGTTTTGAGCATGGGGGTCCTTTTAAGTCTTGTGACTTATATGATCAGCTTGTTTATGGATCAGATGGGGCAGGCGGCTAATGTGATTCTTCCGGCACGAACTTACTTGTGGATTATCAGTTTCTCAATTTTGCCCATGATGGTTTTTATGGGTTACAAGCAATTTTGTGAAGGCTTAGCCAATACGAAAGTCGCGATGAATATCGTTCTGATTGCCAACCTGGTCAATATCATATGCAATTATATTCTCATCAATGGGAAATTGGGTTTGCCTGCAATGGGATTGAATGGTGCTGGTTATGGCACTTTGATTTCCAGAATTTTCATGGCTGTTAGCTTCTTTTATGTTTTTAGAAGGGGGAAAAGTTTCAAACCTTATGGTGAAATTATTGCAACGGCACAGTTTGCGATTAATGACTTCTTTAAGATATGGAAAATGGGAGTTCCAATTGGAGCACAGCTGGTGATGGAAGCTTCAGCTTTTATGCTGAGCACCATTATGATGGGGTGGATCAGTGTTGCCGGATTAGCAGCTCATCAAGTTGTTTTGAGCATTTCTACGATTAGTTTTATGGTCTATTTGGGGATTGCATCAAGCACAACAATCAGGGTCTCTTCTCTTTTTGGGGAAAACAAAATAGAGGAGATGCGACAAGCAGGCTGGGCAGCCATTCATCTGGTTGTATTGATGGTTATTGTTATTGGTTTAGTCTTTCTTTTTCTCAGGAATCAACTTCCAACCTTATTCTCTGATGATCCACTTGTTATCGCTTTAGCGGCACAGTTTATCGTTGTAATGCTCATTTACCAGTTATTCGATGGTTTGCAGATTGTTTTTGGCAGTATCTTGAGAGGGATGTCTGATGTTAATATGCCAACACTTTACACCTTTATCGCTTATTTTATAGTATCCCTGCCTACGGGTTATCTCTGTGCATTTACCTTTGGATTAAAAGAAGTTGGTATATGGTGGGGCTTACCAGTTGGATTGGGAACGGCTTCAATCTTATTTATGTTTAGGTTCATCAAATTGTCAAAGCGAAAATTGACAGAAGAAATTTCTAAAACCAATAACCTAAATTGATAAAGCCACGCACTTTCTTTTCAATATCTGAAAGACTAAGTGTCACTTCCATGGGGCCAACCAGAGAATTATAAGAGTATGTTAAACCAACACCTTTAACCCAACGACCTTCAGTTAGGGCACTGTTAATGTTGTCAACAACTTTCCCAATATTGGGTTTAAGAATTAAATAATTGTTTTTGAATAATTCAAATTGGATGTCAGTGCGAAAAACAAAGGAGTTTTTAGATGCAATTTCCATTCGTCTTAATCCAACAAAAGGTGTTTGGATATCGAAATAATTGGTTTGATCAAGTCCACCTGTGTAGGTTAGAAAGACTGTTGGAATGTTTTTTCCCCATATGATACGACCATAGAATTTAGGATAAAGAGTCAACCTTTGACTAAGAGATATTGCTTTTTGTGCTTTCAAATAGGCTACTGAAGCTGGTCGGCCATTGTCATCAAGTGTTGAGCCATTATTCGTGATGAGTTTGTACTCCCCATATAAGCTGAAACCCCTTTTAGGGTAGTAAGCCCTTTCATGCGAATCCATATTAATGAATGAGTAGTAGGTGAAGTAATAATCTTCGTCAGATTCATCGACGAATGGAATTGAAATTTTGGTTGAGACCCGATAGAGCTCCATTTTCCCACCAAATCCTATTGAGTAGGATTCTCTAAAAGTAGAGTGAATATTTGCATCTAATTTTAAGTATTTTAGATCGTAACTGCCTACTTTTTCGCCATCTTGAAAATCAAATACTTCAGCATCGTTTATATCGAGTTTTAGTTGATAGCCTGGTTTTAAACCATTATCCAGATTGTATGTTGCTGTAAAACGGGGATTTTCAGATAATTTTAAATCTAAAGAAAGGCTCGATCCATCTTGTATTTTATTTTGAAAGGTTGTATTTAGAAGAACCGATGCTTTGTTATCATCGTCGTAATGCATTCCGATATTAAAACGATTGGTTCTGCGTTCTTTAACATCAATTACAAGTGTTTTTTCATTTCCCCCCAGTAGTTGAAAGCTAACTTTATCAAAATATTTACTCCCATAGGCACGATTAATTCCCTGCTGAATTTTTTTTAACGAAATCCAATTCCTTGTTTCAAGATTAAGTTTTCCTAAAAGAGTTGATTTTCGAACATGTTTTAGACCATTGATTTGGATATTGTCAATGAAAAATTCACTTGATTCTGAAGCGACTGGGTAGTTTTGGTTTTGTGTTTGAACGAGTTGGTATTTATCTATGAGCTGTTGCAGAGTACTTTTCTGTTCTTTGGCTTTCTTTTCACCTAAATAAATCAGGCTATCAGCTTTTTGAAAATCTGCAATTGAATATTTTTTTATATTTGGCTTGATGTAAATATCACAGAGTTTTCTATTCTTTTCGAATTCTTTCTTTGCCATCAAACTGACAGTTTGGTTGATGATATCTTCAATTGAATGAAGTTCTTCCTTCTCTTTAGGTCCAGTTTGCACATCAACACCAATAACGATATCAGCTCCCATTTTTAGGACTTGCTCCACGGGGAAATTATTAACCATGCCTCCGTCCGCCAACAGGCGTCCGTCTATTTCGATAGGTGTGAAGATGGTTGGGATTGCCATACTTGCTCTTAGGGCTTCTGAAATATTGCCCTTATCAAGAACTACAGCCTCGCCAGTTTCTAGATCTGTTGCAATACAGGCAAATGGGATTGGAAATGTTTTGAAATCGGTTTTATTATGAAACTCAATTGTGTATCTTTCAAATAAATTGATAATGTTTTGTCCTTTAACAATACCTGCAGGTATTCTAATTCCCTTGGGTTTTATAGGGAAAGAGATCACATAACGATCTAGGTTTATTTTGTCTTTTACATGAATGTACTTTCTCGAAATTTTATCACTTAGCAGTGTTTCCCAATTTTGGGTTAAGACCAATTTTTCGATATCAGCAGCCGAATATCCCATGGCATAAAAAGCCCCAATAATGCTCCCCATGCTGGTTCCCGAGATATAATCGATTGGCATATTTAACTCTTCGAGCACTTTAAGAACACCAATATGAGCAAAACCTTTGGCACCTCCACCACTTAAGACCAAGCCAATTTTAGGGCGTGTGTTCTCATTTAAGCTATCCTGCTTGATCTGAGCAGATAGATTTAGACTAAGTAATAAAATTAAAGAAGAAAGTATTATTCGGTGCATTTAGGTAAGTTGTTGAGTTTCAGTGTGTTTTTGTGTGTATTGAAATTAGTTGTCAAGTTCGATTTCCTGAGCCAGTTCTGTAATGTCTTTGGGCTCGTTTTCACCTTTCTTTATTGTGACACGAAGGGCTCTTAATCCATAAACGCCTTGTAAATCTTCTAAGACTAGATTCTCAATTTTATTCTCGAAATAGCCTTTGGAAATAAGATACTCTAAATAGCGTTGATATTCAAACATTTCATTACCCTGTGAAAAGATAATTGATATTTTCCCAGGTTGTGTCAGGCGTTCATTTGTACCTTTGATGACAGCTTTGTCAATTCGTTTTTTTACAATCTCGTAACGAATGTTATAGGCTCCGTCTACATCAAATTTCTTTTCATCCTGTCGGAATCGGATTGATAGTTTTTGTGAGTGGACAAGAATGAGCGCAGTTGTATCCAGCGGGACAGGTAATGATGCCTTTAATTTTGCCGTTTTACGACTCATTTCACAAGTGATAATAAGTTGCCACAATCTTAAATTTTTAAGATACATTGGGTTGTAGCTTTGTTCTTTAGTGATTGCTTCACCAATATATATATTGTGCTCAACGCCATCAGTTCTGTATTTCTCAAAATAATGAGGATACATGTGTTGTGCCTTTTCTTGTTCTTTATCCAGGTATTTAATGACACAACTGTTTATCATGGCAAGAGAATCTTCAAAATCCTTCCGGCATTTATATACCATTTTTAAATCGGGATCAAGACTCTTCTCATATTTGGAAATAGCTTCTTCCAATTGCTCATCTTTAAAATTAAGATGCAAAAATAAGGGGTCGATATGTTCCTGAATAAAGTTGAGTATATTGGATTCATCACCTGATGATAGTCCTTTTTCTATGCTTTTGCTGTACTCCTCAATTTTGTAGATAACCTGATCGTATATAGGCATCTTTTTAAGACGGTAAGCTTCTATAAAGACCTTTTTTGCTAAATTAAGTTGTTCCAATAAATCGCATTGTATGCTGTGGTTTCGTTCTTGAGATGAATTACGAATATCAATTGCGCCATAAAGCGGATGCACTTCATCGAAAACAATTTCTTCCATCTTGGCGTTTTCATCGGTCACACGTTGCTGAAGCAGATTGTGGGCAGCGTCCTCAAATCGCCACTCAACGCTAGGGTGAATGGCTGTGCATTCTTCTTTGATGGTGGCTTGAACTTTGGTTTGAAGTTCATTACTCGATCGCATTAGTGCTATTGAGAAGACAGGCATTAAATCCTTAATCGTTCTGAGCTTCGTGAATTTGATATCATAAGCATTGGGTGATCCAATTTCAAGAATTCCAATGGGTTGATCTTCAAAGATCAATGGTGTTAAGATGATGTTGTTAATCCCCTTGCTAAGGATGCCTTTTTCAATTGGTCCAATATTTTTGTGATTAGACAGATCGTTGATAATCACAGGTAATTTTGTTCTTAAAGCTTCCTCGTATATGGAATTTTCATAATCACAACAGTTGAAATCAGAACTACCCAAAAGGCCATGCCAAAAATCTGTTCGGTTTTGCACGACTCCGTTTTTAATGTTCAAAGCCATTATGCCTAATCGTAATTGTGGATTACTGAAAAGGGAACGAATATTTTGCTCTAGATTTTTAAAATTGAGAGGTTTAATAATACTGGATTTTTCAAGTAAATCTGTTTTGAGAGAAGAAATGACCTCTAAGTGTGTCACATCAATATACTTGTATTTCGTAAAGCCTGAAAATTCAAACTGATCAAGAGGTAATGTTTCAAGCCACAAATCCATGTTTAAAGGATTGTCAATAAGCTTTTTTATGTCATTTTCAGATAGTTCTGTGAGTTGGCCTTTGTATTTGATATCAATATAGGTGGAATCCAAATCGAATTTATAATAGTTAACCAAGCCATTTAACTTATTATCCAATCGATAACGAATGAAATAATCGATATTGATATCCGAGTGATAAAATTCTTTTAGAATGATGGAGTAAGCATACATAAGCTTTGAGAAAAGCAGCATGCATTTATCATCATTAAAATCATCTATCATTATTAAACTCTTGGTTTCATCAGCAGCAAGTTCTTTGTTTAGGGTCGACTGAAAAAAAGCTTTGTCATCAAGTGGCGCTGCAGTACCGCTCATTGTCGTTTCTAACTCAAGGGGTGAATAAATAAACGACATTAGAATCCGTACTTGTTTGTCGTATTTAGCAAGTTCTTTAGGAGAGATAGATTCTTTAAGAAATACAGGGTAGTCTTTTATTTGTGATAAGATGAAACGTGCTTGAGCTGAATAAACATTATCATTCTTAATTTCTTGTTCCAGGCGCTTGATTAAAGGCAAAAAACTAAGATTGCTTTTGAAAGGTATTTCTGATATACTGAGTTTTAAATTTGGCTTCATGTTTTTTTCTTATCAATTGATATCTTTTTCATAAGTTAATCAATTTGATTAAAATAAAGATGCATTGGGCTATGAAAGATATCAATGTAATTATGTCTTGTTTGGAAGGTAAATTTACAAATTGGAATCTAAATATTGAGTAATCTTCTTTGAAAATCGGTAAAGCTTATAAATTGGAATGGGAATAGCAGTTTAGATGGGGGGATTTGCAGGATTTGATGCAAAAAAAACTCCGGGTATTGGAACTCGGAGCTTAATTTTAGGGATATTAAATGTGATGCAGACTATTTTTTTTGCTTTTTCTGCTTCTTCTTAATTTTTTTAGCTTTTGCTTTTTTAGTATCCAGTTCAAAACTTTCAGCTTCCTGCATGAGCTCTTTTAAACTTTTGGAGTAGTCTTCTGAAAAATCGATAGTGGTTGAGTAATCCTCTTTTGAGATTTCCATTACTGATATTTTCTTTCCAATATATTCTTCAATTTCGCTGAGCATGAGTTTTTCTTCATCACTACAAAATGAGATGGCAATTCCCTTTTGCACCCCACGTCCGGTTCGCCCAATTCGGTGTACATAGTTTTCGTCTACATCGGGTAAATCGTAATTCACAACGTAATCAACATTTGGAATATCAATGCCTCGTGCACTCACATCGGTAGCGATTAAAACTTTGATGTTTCCTGTCTTAAAATCTTTGAGTGCTGTTAAACGATCCTTTTGTTCCTTATCACCATGAATCGTGAGAGTTTTGATATTCACTCTTTCCATGGCTTTAGAGACTCTTTCGGCACGAACTTTAGTTCTAACAAAAACCAGGATTTTACTATCAGGATTGTCTTTGATGAAACGTTCAAGGAAGAAACGTTTATCGTCCATTTTAATAAAACCAACCGTGTGCTCCACATTTTTTGAAACAGGATCCTTAGGAGAAATCTGAATTCGAATGGCTTTGGTAACCAGTGAATAAGCTAGTTTCTTGATGCGTGGACTAATGGTTGCAGAGAAAAATAGAGTTTGTCTTTTTTTAGGCAAATATTTAATCAGATCCTGAATGTCTTTGATAAAACCAAGATCAAGCATATGATCGGCTTCGTCAAGAATCAGGGTTTCGACATCGTAAAGGTGAATGTAGCCTTGGTTTACAAGATCGAACATTCGCCCTGGCGTGGTTATCAGAATGTCAATCCCTTCCTGCAATTTGGAAATTTGTGGTCCTTGTTCTACGCCTCCAAATACACAAAAACTCGTCACTTTTGTTTTTTTTCCGATTTCCTGAAAAACCTCGGTAATCTGTATGGCAAGTTCACGAGTAGGTACCATCACAACCGCTTTGATCCCTTCAGATTTCTTGTTTTTTTTATTTCGATGTAGTTTATCGATAATTGGAATAGCAAAAGCCGCAGTTTTACCCGTACCTGTTTGAGCAATTGCCAAAACATCTTCACCCTTCATGATAGGAGGGATTGCTTTGAATTGTATATCTGTAGGGCGTTTGAATCCTAAATTTTCAAGGTTGTTTTTTACCTCCGGACTAAAGCTATATTGATTGAATCTCATTGATGTGTTTCTGAATTTTTCTTAAAAATAGCGAGAGCTGCTATTTGCTTTTGATGTGACAAAGATACAAGAATCTTTTGATGTATCGTGAGCTTCTTTTTTTGATTAATTATCTGTTGTCTTTTTTTCGATCAAACAATAGGCATCATTAACCCAGGCTCTAATCTGATCATCGAACTCAGAAAGTTCTCCTAAGACAACTCGATGTAAAACCCGGTTTTTCGAAATTCTTTGGCAAAAAGAAATGGGAAAAATATCTTCCTTGCGATCTAACTGAAATTCAAGTTCTAAATTGTTTTGTTTTGTGTAAACGGATAGAAAGGTCGCATGAGTGTTTATCTTAACGCAGGTCTTAAGATAAATAATACTGATACTTTCATATGTGTCGAGATGGGTCAGAAGAGCCTCGAAAATTAACTGAATCTTCTCATTCATTCTTTTCATATGATATGCTTTATCACTTACAAAACAAGAATGATATTGATTTTTACTTTTGAATGTTCGTTTACAGGTTGGGCAGTTCCACATCGATGATACAAATCAATTGTTAATCTTCTTTTTTGACGACTTGTTGCATGTTAGCATTAATTCTTTTCAATGCTTGCTGTATACTTTCTTCGGGTTCAATATAATTTTGACTTCCCCAAAATCCGGCATCATAAGGCAGTCTGGTTTTGGACATTACCGTTCTAGGTCGTAAGCGTTCTTTGTATTTGAATCGTTCAGTATTGATCGTATCCACTTGAGTTACCGCCATCTCGAAGCACGTTTCGAAAGTTTTGGAAAAGAACTTACGTTTATGTTTTACCTTAAATTTCAGATTTCCTTTTGTGTGATTGAGATAATATTTTCCATTAATATTTTTATAAGAAACGACATATTCAATTCTTAGTGGTCTGACTTTAGTCTTGGATGATTTTTGTGCAATAAACTGATTTTTAGTTTCATTAATCCTTTTTAGCGGGTATGAGAATTCGGCTCTGATAATAGATAAACTGCGGGTGTCTAAGTAGATCGTTCCCTCAAATAGTAACTCTTTTAGGTTGGGTTTGGGTTGGAATCGAATAATATACACCGGATGATCGTTAAACGAACTTATACCATCCATCTGAAAATAATAAAAGTCTAAACTTTCGGGTGTGAGAAAATCAATTTTATTCTTTACAATATCAAGTTGTAAACAGCCTTCGACACCGCCTTTTAGACGTAGCGATACGGTATCTAATCGATTTGAGTCATAAATTTTTCTCGATTGGAAAACCTTTGCCATATCAACTCGGTTACCTGATTGATAAGATGATTTATAAATATCAAGAATGGATTCCAGATAGATCATGTAGTTTTTATTCTTACTGACAGATTCCCTGTAAAATGCTGTTAAAAGGCTTGACTTTTTGGGATAATTCTGCCCGAAATTATTAATGGCAGATTTAAGTAAAGCAAGTGGGGCGGTATTTCGGATAACGACTTCTTGTAATGAAATATAGTCTTCCTGAAGTTCAACTGTAATTTCATCGCTGCTTATTTGAGCTAAAGGAATTTCTGTGTTTTTAAAACCGATAAAAGAGATGGCGAGGGTATCGTTAAAATGTTCAGCTTGTATATTTAGTAGAAACTCCCCATCAATATTACTGATTGTTCCAACAGTTTTGCCTCGCAAACCAATATTTGCATAGGCCAGGGCTTTTTTGTTTTTTTTATTAATAATCCGTCCCGATATCTTTTTTGTTTTCAATTGAGGTCTTAAAACCTTCTGGGCTATGTTTTCTTTTAAGCTTGCAGGAACGATGATGATTTGTTTGTTTATCAGTTGAAAATTTAGGGTTGTATCGGGGATAATTTGTCTTAATACAAGTTTTAGGATTTGATCTTCAGCAACAAGATTAACCCGTGGTTTTCCTATTAGAATACTGGCATCGTAGGTGAAATAGGTATTGGTTTTTTTTGCAATGGAATCTAATGCGTTTTCAAGACTTAAATCAATTAGATTGATCGATATTTTTTGGTTGAGCCCCTTGTTTTGGCTTAAGCTGACCATACTAATCAGTAATAGGCAAAAGATCATTAATGAGCTTTTTGTCTGTATTTTAATGATTGTATGGGCGATTTGCTTAAACATGTATTCGTTTTTAATGAGAGGATAGGTTGAGTTCTATTCTACTTGGTTTATCTTACCAAGTAGAATATTTGTTGAAAGGCTAAATTAATTCGCTTTTTTAATCAAAATTATCTTGCCTTGTTTTTCGTAAACCAGGTTGAATGGGCTACACATATAGTTTAGAATATTATCCAAAGGTTCGTGATCGAATGTTGAATTCAGGGCTAGGTTTTCAAGCTCAGCTTCCTGAAAACGAATCTGTACTTGATAGGTTCTGCCCAAAACTCTGGCAACCTCATGAAGTTTTGTATCTCTAAAGATTATTTGGCGAGTTTTCCATGATAAATAGTTATCATCCCGAGTAACTGTTTTTTCAAGTTTAGATTCTTGCAAACTTGCAAAGTCACCAGGAATTAAAATAAGTTTATTACTTGGTTTGTTTATCGATGAAAACTGCACCTTTCCTGTTTTAACAAGCACCTCAACTTTATTATTAGTTGCAGCATTAATATTAAAAGAAGTTCCTAAAACTTTAACTTCGGCATCTTGAGCTTTAATAACAAATGGCTTATTCGGATTTTTAGCAATATCGAAAAATGCTTCTCCAATTAATTCAACCCGACGTTCGTTAGCCTTGAATTTTTTTGGATAAATCAGTTTTGAATTTGAGTTAAGAGTAATTACAGATCCATCTTCAAGCGTAATGCTCTTGTTGGTTTCATTTAATTCGCAAACAAATGTTTTGTTTGGATACAAATGCGTGTAGGTAGTTTGGGCTAAAAGTCCAATACCAAACAGGATTATGATTGAGGCAGCAACTCTCATAAAAGTTTTGAATGGAGAAGGTCTGTAAATTGAAAGCTTTGTGTTTGTAATTTTTTTGCGGACAATTTTCTTTTTGACATTCATCCATGCATTTTCCGAGTCAAAAGCTTCTTCAGCAAAATATAGGTCAGCATGTTTCAAATCCTTTCCAGAAGCTTTTATTGCTTCAGCATAGCCAGGATTTACCGCCATCTCCGCTTCGAAAACCTCTTGTTCCGATTCTGTCATTTCGCCACTTAAATATTTCGAAATGATTTCCCAATCCAGTGTATGTGAAAATTTTTTAGTCATTCTGTTTGTTTTTGGCAGCTATTGAAAGTTTAGCTGCAGCAATAGTCTTGTTAATTGTTTTTCTTTGGTATTATAGTTTTACTTAAAAGAAGCATATGTAATCTTTCAAATTATGCCGAAATGCCTTTAGGGCTTTCCCCATATTGGCTTCGACTGTTTTTATCGAAATGGAGAGCTTTTGAGCAATTTCCTGATACTTTAAACCTTCAAATCGACTCATCTTAAAAATGGTTTCACAGCGTTGAGGAAGTGATGAAAGAGTCTGTTGTACAATTTTGTTTATCTCTTTTTCTTCAAGTTTATTTGTTGAAGACTCGTTTTCGTTATATTGATATTTAAGATATTCCTTGTATTTGTTATGGCTGCCCATTTTTCTTAAAACCTGCAGGGCATTGTGATAGGTAGATCGATATAAATAAGCTTTTATTGATGTGTGAATATTCAGATCTTTTCTGTTTTCCCAAATCTGACAAAAGAGGTTCTGAACAATTTCTTCAGCTAGATCTTTTGTTTTGACAAAGCGAAGGGCATAAAGACATAATTGCGGGTAAAATTCTTTGAAAACTCGTTCAAATTCCTTTAAGTTGCCTTCTCGTATTTGTTTTGTAATATTATGATTGTCCTCGAACATTCTTTCGTTTTCGTTTATTTTTAATGTTTAATTAAAAATAGGTCTTTTTTTCTAGTCTCGTTGTAAGTAATGAAATTTAGTTTTAAAATATCCCGGAGTGAGAACTCCAGGATATTTTTTGATTAGTAGGTTACTTTTTATTTCCCTTGTCTTCTTAATTTACGAATGGCAGCTTCAATTGACTGATCTGGTTCAATGGTATTAGATGCTCCCCAGAAGTCTTTATCGCTGAAGTTTCCAATTTCATCTGTCATTACTTGATTGGGTCTGAATCGATCTTTTGCTTTGAATCTTTCAGAGGCAACATCGCTTCGGTCTGTAATTGCCATTTCAGTCATTACTGAAAATTTGGAGTTGAACAGTTTACGTTTCCAGTTGCATTTGAATTTGATCTCTCCACGAGCATAAGAGAAATACCATTTGCCGTCTTTCTCCTGATAGTTTACAATATAGTCAGCCGAAAGAGGTGTTACTTGTGCTCCAGCTGGTTTTTTGCGAATAAACATCTGTCTGACTTCTGATTCGTTTTTCATATTTAAGCTAAATCTAGCACTACTCAATGCGAGTTTGTTTGCATCAATATAAAACAGGCCGTAATACAATGGTAAGTCAATACCTTCTTTTTGCTTAAATTCGATAACATAATGGATTTTGTCATTAAGTTTTGTGATGTTTTTAAAGGTGTAATCGTAATTCTTAATAAAATCTCCCGAAAGCAAGTTGTATGGGTTTTTAATAATATCAAGTAGCAGTGTTGTGTTTGGTCCGCCTTGTAATTTAAACAATAAGGTATCCATTTTTTTCACATCCTGACTCTTACGTCCTTTGTAAATTTGAACCTGATCGTCTCGCATTTGTCTGTAGCCTGCCTTATTAATGTTCACAACGGCTTCAGATAATGCAATATAAGTTCTGTTCTTCTTAATGGTTTCCCTGTAGAAACCTTTCATCATATTAGGATTGAGCGCGTAGTTCTCAGCAACCCTGTTAAGAATGCTTCGTACCAGGAATAATGGATCGTGAGGGTAAATATTGATTTCACCAAGGGGTATGATTGCGGATTCCATTTCAAGGACGTTTTTTCTTGGTTTTAATGAAGCAATTGTAAATTCCTTGTTTTTATATCCAATATGGGATACTGTCAGTGTTTTTGCATCTGAATCTTTAGCAATCTTTAAAAGAAATTCACCGTCGCTATTTGTCACAGTTGCAACATTGGAGCCGTTTACAGTAATGTTGGCAAAGATCAGAACCTCACCTGTTTCTTTGTTTTTAATTTTTCCCTTGTAAACATCGTACTTGAGCGTGTCGATGACTTGTTGCGTTTTAGCTTTCTTTTTCTTTTTGAAATTGAAGCTTTCAGCTCCCATTACTTGGCTAAAAGAAAGGACCAAAATTAATGAAAGCAATATCGAAATCTGTTTTCTGAAATTTGTTTTCATGATCGTATATTTTAAATGTTTAAAACTGTTAGAGTATTATTCTTGAGAAAGATTGGCCTGATCCTTCTGTCTTTCTACTACTATGATGCATAATCAGGATGATACCCTATCAGAAAACAATAAAATATACATTTTTTTTACGAGATGTGCTTCATCTGTCTGAATGTTATGTGTTTGCGGTTTTGTTTTGTCATGTATAAACAGAAAGGCCTTATTACTTTTGAGAGTAATAAAGCCTTTGTTTTTTTATCAGCGATGTTTGTTGATTTTAGTTGGGGGCTTTTTCTTCAGCTTGTTCAATCATATGAAAAGCTTCATGCAACCAGCCCTTACGATCTTCACCAACAGTCGATATTGCATTTTTTAATTTTCTCATCTCGTTCTCCTTGGATTTAGGATCAAGGTTTTCTTCCATGTTTTCGATTACGGTGAAAGCCTCAAATGCAATTTCGAAATCGCCTTTTATCAATAAATCAACAAAAAGGCCAAGGTGATCTGCAAACTTTAAGCTTGATTGCCAACAAAACTCAATTAGCTTTTTTTGAATAGTTTGATATTTTGGATTCTGTATAGCCGCAATAATTGGTTCAACGGCTTTGGGATCTTTGATGTCAAAAATAAAAGCATACAGGGCCTTTTCTATTTCAATATGTACAGGAGAAATTAAGTAGTCCAAAATTGCTGGTAGATCATTAATGCTTCCTTTTGTGCGCAATTTTTCAATGTTTTCTAAAACAAGTTTGTTGTCTTTTAAGTTTAAATCTATCATAGTGTAATTCTATTATTTACTGTGTTGAAATCGGATGTTTTTACCAATAAAATATGGATTTACCTCAAATTGAGGATCGACATGTTTTTATAACTTTTCTTTTAAAAATGCTCCCGTAAAAGAATCTGATTTATTGATGATATCCTCTGGTATGCCTTCGAAACAAAGGTTTCCTCCATTATTTCCACCATCCGGACCTAAATCAATAATCCAGTCAGCGCATTTAATCACCTCCATGTTGTGCTCAATTACAATTAAACTGTGACCTCTGGCAATTAAGGCATTGAAGGCATCCATTAGTTTGTTGATGTCATGAAAATGAAGTCCTGTTGTCGGTTCGTCAAATATAAACAGACAGGGTTCTGCTTTTTCTTTTGCTAAGAATGAAGCAAGTTTTACCCTTTGGCTTTCACCGCCACTTAAGGTGCTTGATGCTTGTCCAAGTTTTACGTAGCCTAATCCAACATCAACTAAAGGTTTTAAGCGTTGGGCAATTTTCTTCTCTGTTTTGCCTGTTGATTCCATGAAAAATTCAGTGGCTTCATTCACGGTCATTTCGAGAATATCATGAATGTTTTTCTCACGGTATCTAACGTCAAGAATATCATCTTTGAATCGGCGTCCTTTACAGCTTTCGCATTGCAAATAGACGTCAGCCATAAATTGCATTTCCACTTTGATGATTCCTTCGCCCTGACATTCATCACATCGACCACCATCGATATTGAATGAGAAATGTGCAGATTTAAAACCGCCATATTTTGATGCTTGTTGATCTGCATATAATTTTCGGATCTCATCGTAAGCCTTCAGGTAAGTCACCGGATTGGATCGGGATGATTTTCCAATGGGATTTTGATCTACAAATTCCACATTGTTAATCATATGCAAGTCACCCTTTAAGGCGTCGAAATGGCCACTCTTATCTGAATAACCGCCGTAATGTTTTTTTAGGGCAGGGTATAAGATGGTTTTGATAAGAGATGACTTACCCGAGCCACTGACACCGGTAACCAAAGTCATGGTGTTCAGAGGGAATTTAATATCCAGTGATTTCAGGTTGTTTTCACGTGCACCAACAATTTCAACAAAATTATTCCACTTTCTTCTGGAAGTTGGCGTTGGAATGCTGCGTGTTTTGGAAATATACTGTGATGTTAAGCTTATATCTGAATTTTTAAGCTCCTCCAGATTTCCCTGGAATACCAGTTCACCACCTAACCGGCCGGCATAAGGACCAATATCAATAACCTGGTCAGCAGCCATAATGATATCCTCGTCGTGTTCAACTACGACAACCGTGTTGCCCAAATCGCGTAACTGACGGAGAACCTTTATTAAAAGCTCGGTGTCTTTTGAGTGCAGGCCAATGCTGGGTTCGTCGAGTATATAAAGTGATCCAACCAAGCTGCTTCCAAGGGATGTTGCAAGGTTTATTCGCTGTGATTCACCACCGGATAAACTGCTTGAAAGTCTGTTTAACGTTAGGTAACCTAAACCAACATCAGAAAGGAATTGTAAACGATTTTGAATTTCGATTAAAATACGTTTGGCAACTTTTTCGTCGCTTCCTTCTAGCTTAAGATTGTTGAAGAACTCATTGAGTTCTGATATTGGCATTAAAACCAGATCCTGAATGTTTTTACCTGTAATTTTAATGTAGCCAGCTTCTTTTTTTAATCGTGTGCCACGACAATCCGGACAGGTTGTTTTGCCTCGATACCGTGATAGCATGACACGATATTGAATTTTGTATTGTTTGGATTCTATATAGGCAAAGAAAGCATGCAGGCCCTTAAAATGTCTATTCCCAGTCCAAAGCAATTGTTTTTGTTCTTCGCTAAGTTCGAAGAAGGGTTTGTGAATTGGAAAATCAAATTTGTCAGCAGCAAACACCAATTCATCTTTCCACTTTCTCATTTTTTCTCCCTTCCAACAGACAACAGCATCTTCGTAAATGCTCAATGTTTTATTGGGAATCACCAGATCTTCATCTATGCCAATCACTTTACCAAAGCCTTCACATTTAGGACAGGCTCCGATAGGATTATTAAAGCTGAAAGTATGAGTGTGCGGGTCTTCAAATGTTATTCCATCGGCCTCAAAGCGGTTTGAGAAATTATGGTAGTTCGTCGTTTTAGAATCGGTAATAGAGATTAAACATTCCCCTTTACCTTCGTAAAAGGCAGTTTGTATGGAATCAGCCAGTCTGCTTCGGGTGTCTTCTTTCTTATCAACACGAACTCGATCAATAATGATATGAATATCACCTTCTATGGATAATAATTCCTGATCTTCTAAAACATCAAATATTTTGTGAGCTTTTCCTTCAATTTCAATTCTTGAAAATCCTTGTTTTGACAGAATTTCAAGTTGTTCTTGTCTCGTCCGTTCGGCATTGGGATGAAGTTCCGCCATAATCATGACAGTGGTATCAGTTTCTTGTGATAGAGAAAAGTTAACCACATCGCTAACGCTATGTCTTTTAACCAGAGTATTTGAAATAGGGGAGTAGGTTTTTCCCACTCTTGCAAATAAGAGCTTCAGATAGTCGTATATTTCAGTAGACGTTCCTACGGTTGACCTTGGGTTGCGGGTATTCACTTTTTGCTCAATGGCAATAGCTGGTGGTATCCCTTTAATGAAATCGACTTCGGGTTTATTTATTCGCCCAAGAAACTGACGGGCATAGGCCGACAGGCTCTCAACATATCGGCGCTGACCTTCAGCATAAAGTGTGTCGAAAGCCAGAGAGGATTTTCCTGAACCGGAAAGCCCTGTGATCACAATAAATTTATTGCGAGGAATTTTTAAGTCGATATTTTTAAGGTTATGGACTCTTGCTCCCTTTATAGTGATGAATTTATCTTGATGAATCATGTTTGTTCCGTGAAATGCTGAGCGAAATATAAAATCTTACAAATTTATTTAAGTTCTTACGATTTGCAAAACTCTTTAATATTTATAATCTTGCAGGTGATATAATAATTGACACACTAAAACCTACTTCGCTTATAGATCAATCTCTACACAGTATTACTTAAAATATAAAATGTGAAATTGGAGAAGTTTGATTTAAAAAGCGATCAATATTATATTGAGCGATTTATTTCCGGGGACCAGTCTGGGATAGAAATGCTTATTACTCGCCACAAAGATAGGGTGTACACCTACATTTATTTAATTGTTAAAAATAAAGATCTGACTGAAGATATCTTTCAGGATGTATTCATTAAAGTCATTCAATCTTTACGAGCAGGAAAATATCGCGACAACGGTAAGTTTTTGGCTTGGGTTTTTCGAATTGCCCATAATTTGATTATTGATCATTTTAGGCAAGAAAAAATGAATAAGGTTTATTCAAATGATGATTTTGAGCTGGATCTTTTTAATTCGGATAAGTTTAGCGATGATAATTGTGAGGATATCATGATTCGATCTCAGGTACATTACGAAGTGAAAGAATTGGTAGATCGTCTTCCTTCGGATCAGAAAGAAGTGATTGTTTTGCGTCATTATAAAGGCTTGAGTTTTAAAGAAATTGCTGATGATACCGATGTGAGTATCAACACGGCACTGGGACGTATGCGTTACGCCTTGATAAATCTGAGGAAAATGATTGATGAAAATCAACTCAACCTGCAGATGTTCTAGCAGAAGAGATGTTTTGTCAAATTAGATATACTAAAATGGAATTGCTCGCGTTATAAATGGTATAAACCAATTTGTATGCGAATGAATTCAATTTTTACACTTGTAGGTTGGGCATCAACAATGAGTCATGATGATTTTCTTACTGAACTTGAAAGCATCTCTATAGATGACTTGATGGGATCGGGAGATTTAATCAGATATATTGATGATTCACTGATTGAAGCACCAGCTAGTTTGATTAAAAGAATTTTACGTTTCTCAGATGCTCATCGAAATGTAAAAACATCTTATGAAGGTCTGAATGATCTGATTTTGAACTAAAAAAAAAGCCAGGTTTAACCTGGCTTTTTTGTGAATGGTTCTAATCTATTTTTTACGCTTGTCCTTTCGTCCAAAGACAGAAAGATGAACATATCTTTTGGGATGATCTTTAAGATCAATTAATAACTCATCCAGATGTTTTGATGCAGATTCCATATGATAATATAGACTGTCGTTCTTAAGAAAGGCTCCCATGCTACCTTTTCCCGAATTTATTTGTTGAAAAATTTCGTTTACCTGGGCTAAAGCCGCATTGGCATTGTTTACAGTCGATGTTATTTCAGCTTGTTTCAGGGAGTCTGATATACTGGAGAAGTTGTTTAAAATTGTACTGATATTTTCTCCATTGGAATCCAAATTGCGTGTTATCGATTTAAGATTCGCCAATATTTCCTCCATATGAGATCGTTGTCCACTAACCAGAGTGTCAAGATTTCCAGATGTATTTTCCAAATTGTCTATTGCATTCTTAATATTTGAAAGGCTTTGCGAGATATTATCACGGGCGTCTGCATTAAAAATATATTGGATTACAGTCAGCACAGAATCGACGCTAGACATCAATCGTTCAGCCTTATTTTTCAGAGGCAGCATTTGCATACTCACCTGTTCTTTAAGGTCGCCTTCGATGCTACCATGAATGGTATCGCCAGCTTGCAATATCACTTTGGAATTGCCAGGATTAATTTGAATTTCTTTGGTTCCCATAATGTCAGAACTCACAATTCGAACTGTTGTGTTCTTTGGGAGGTGGAATTCGTTACCAATTGAAAAGGATACAATAAGGTCATTAATATTTGATTCATTAAATTTGATCGCCTTTATTTGACCAATTTTAAACCCTTTTAGAGTTACAGGACTGGATTTTTTTAGCCCGTCAACTCTTTGATATTTTGCGTAAAACACTTGCTCTGTCGAGAAAATGCTGTTTCCTTTAAGGAAATTAATTCCCCAAATAAAAATTGTAATGGCAGCTACAACCAATAATCCAATAGTAGCTTCTTTTGATATTTTCATTTAAGTGTCGTTGTGTTATTTCTCTGTTTTATCTTTAATCAAAGGTATAGAATAATTATTATGATTTTTGAATGTTTCTGGCTTCTTTGATAGAAATAGGTTTTCCCTTGTAGTAAGCAACTATAAAACAATCTGAAATTTGTTTTTTTATCTCTCTTTTTTTGTTGATTACCGCTCTCAAATTTGAAGAATGGGCAACAGAATATTTATATGTCCCATTAATAAAATTCTCTTTAACTGTTCCCAAGCCCTCAAATACTTTTGAGTTAAGCGGAATTTTTTCTGAGGAGGATTTGATTTGAATACAGAAACTTACACCATTTGAATTCGCATCGGGCAATTCTTGACTTTTTACTTCAAGCGTTCTTGAACTGTGTCTTTCAATTTCCTCCTTATACGATCTAAAGGCTCTGAAGATACCTGAGGCCATATAGTCTTGCCCTTTGTCGGACATTAAAAATTTCTCTTCTTTAGGATTCGAAATAAAACCCACTTCGATTAATACGGAAGGCATGCTGGCTTTTCTTAATACCCAAAGCTCAGCCGCTTTTACCCCTCTTGATCGTCTGCCAACTCTGCTTTTAAACTGATGTTCGGCGTGTTGAGCCATCGATGTGCTGTTATCAATATGCAGGCTATGCATCAGGTTAAATATAATATATGAAGCCGGATCTTTAGGGTTAAAACCTTCGTATTTATTGCTGTAGTCATCTTCATAAAGCATCACGGAGTTTTCTTTCATCGCCACAGCCAAGTTATCTTCCGATTTGTGAAGTCCCAAAATAAAAGTCTCAGTCCCATAGGTTCGTGTATTGTTTTTGAGGCTGTTGGCATGAATAGAAATGAAAAGATCAGCCTTGCATCTATTGGCAATCTCAGGGCGTTCTTTTAAAGGGATGAAAACGTCGGTATCTCTGGTGTAAACGACTTTGATGTTTGGGAAGTTTTCTTTAATATATTTTCCGGTTTTCAGAGCTATACTGAGCGCAATGTTTTTTTCGTAGCAATGTTTCCCAATAGCACCAGGATCTTTACCACCATGGCCGGCATCAATGACGATTGTGTTAATTTTATATTTGGAATTTTGCCCCCTACTAAAAAAACTGCTCGAACAAAGAACTAAAACCATTAAAAAAACTGATACTCTATTCATTATATTTTGTGAAATTTTATTTGAAAAAATATTCAGATATGAAATCTTTATAAAAGAACTTAAAAAATGATTCTGAACAGTGATTATATTAGGGAATATAGTAGTTTTATTTGTAATTTTGGCGACCTGAGACCTTTCTATTTGAGATTGATGAATGTCAAAACTGGATGTGAAAGTGTCTTACGGGCTTAAAACTTAGCGTACTACATCTGATTTTTAAGTTTATTAGTCGATCTCATTCTTGTACAAAAATAACAGATAAAAATTGCAATTGAAATTACAACAGAAGCTTTTTATACTTTTCATTTTTAGCTTAGTTCCGTTAAATATATTTGCGGGTTTAAATCTAGTAAACAATGAAAGTCCTGGCTGGGAGTCTTCTTCGGATGCTCTTGAGGAAGTAAATTGGTATGCAGAACTTTTGCAACAGGTTGATTCTTTAAATCTGAAGTCGGGGACTAAGAAGAATGTAGAGAATGATTCTTTATCTGCAGATTCAAGTGCAAATAAAAAGAAACCTTTTCTTGAGACGGCTATCGAATACAATGCTGATGATAGTGTCACATTTTCGCTTACAGGGCAGAAAGTATATCTAACCAATAATGCTTTTGTAAAATACGGTGCAACGGAGTTGCGAGCCTACTATATTGAGCTCGATATTGCCAAAAAAGAAGCGTTTGCATACGGTATAAAAGACAGCACGGGTACATTTATTCATACACCAGAGTTTAAAGACGGAGCTGAGGAGTTTACGTGTAAAGAGTTAAAGTATAATTTTGAGACAGGTAAAGGCTTAGTTAATGAAGTGATTACGGAGCAGGAAAGTGGTTACGTTCATAGTGAACTAACTAAAAGAATGGATGAGAATACTTTCTTTTTAAAAAATGGGAAATACACAACTTGTGATCACCCTCATCCACACTTTTATGTGCGAATGACAAAGGCTAAGATGATTAAGGATGATAAAATTGTATCTGGTCCTTTACATATGGTTTTGGAAGATGTGCCATTGCCTATTGGACTTCCTTTTGGATTCTTCCCTTTTAGCAGCAAGTATTCTTCGGGTATCTTATTGCCGAGTTATGGTGAGGAGCAACGTAGGGGATTTAATTTGCGTGGTGGAGGTTATTACTGGGCAATTAATGATTACGTGGATTTGGCAATTCGTGGTGATGTTTTTTCTAACGGTTCATGGGGGGGGTACCTTGAATCGAAATATAAAAAACGCTACAGATATAGCGGTCGTTTGCAAACCGAATATCATAGAAATAAATATGGTGACAAAGGTTTAGATGATTACTCAGAGGTGAAGGATTTTGCGGTTAGATGGACACATACTCAAGATGCAAAAGCAAATCCTTACCGAACTTTTTCTGCTTCGGTAAACTTTTCTACCTCAGAGAATGATAGGAATAACTCGACCAATATCAATAAGATTGTGAACAACCAGAAGCAATCGAGTATTTCGTACAGTAAGAAGTGGCCAGGTAGTCCTTTTAGTTTGAACGGGTCTTTACGTCACTCTCAGAATAGTCGTGACACAACCATTGCGTTGACTTTACCAAGTTTATCACTTAATATGACTCAAATTTATCCTTTTAGAAGCAAAGGAAAGAGTTCCAATTTGAAGTGGTATGATAAAATTGGTGTGAGTTATACCTCGAAAATGGAGAATAGAGTCAATATTAAAGAAAAGAAGCTGATGTCCTCTTCTCTGACTAAAGACTGGAAAAACGGTTATCAGCATAGTATTCCTGTTACTACGAATTTTAAGTTGACACGTGATTTAACCTTGTCGCCAACTCTTAATTATCAGGGTGTTTTGTATTCCCGTTCAATTCGCAGGCGTTGGGAAGAAACATTGAATGATAATAAAGGGGGGATTGTAGATGATACGATTCAGGGCTTTCAGTATGCACACAATTATTCTACATCAGCATCATTGTCTTTAAGCCCAAAGATATATGGGATGTATACTTTTAAAAAGACCTCAAAGATTGAAGCGATTCGTCACGTGATGACCCCATCGATTAGTGTGAGTTACACACCAGAGATTGGTGTTGATCGGGATAAGTATTACAGAACTTATAAAAAAGACGGTCAGGATATTGAATATTCAATTTTTGATGGAAGCCTATATGGTACACCAACCGGGGCAAAGGAGTCTGGAAGTATTAATTTAAGTTTGGATAATAATATCGAAGCAAAAGTTAGAACTGCAAATGACACCACCGGGAATGAGGATTTTAAGAAAGTGAAGCTTCTGGAGAGTCTTAAGTTTTCTACCAGTTACGATATGTTTAAGGATTCTTTAAACTGGTCGAATATTCGAATAAACGGTCGCACAAAGATCTTCAACAATAAACTCGACCTGAGCTTTAATTCAACGGTAGATCCTTATGCGCTAAATGCGAATAATATTAAGATCAATAAATTTGGTCCACGATTAACGAATGCTTCAATTGACGTAGGTTTCAGATTGTCCTCAAGTGATTTTAAAGGAGATAGTGAAGAAGAGAATAAGGGGGATAAAAAGCAGGATCAGATTCAGTACGTTCAGTTTGATGTGCCTTGGTCATTCTCATTGGATTATGGATGGACTTATTCAAAACCAACTGTAAAGAGTAACGTTAATCAGAATATAGGATTGCGTGGTGATTTTAGTTTGACTCCAAAATGGAAAATTAATTTCTCTACGGGTTACGATTTTGCAAACAAGGCAATTACTGCTACTCAATTTTCATTGACGAGAGATTTGCATTGCTGGCAAATGACCTTTAATACGATTCCATTCGGTACTTATCAATCCTATAATTTTAGAATTAATGTGAAATCTTCAGTGCTTCAGGATTTGAAATACGAGAAGAAAAAGGTTTGGCAAGACTATTAGCCCAATCTAAAGGCTATTGCAGAAATCCAGAATAAATTAAGACGCAATCCAGTTTTTTATCATTTCAGATCCCTGTTCTGTCATGATTGATTCGGGATGAAATTGAACACCGCAAATGTCAAGTTCATTATGGCGAATTGCCATTATGAGCTTGTCATCATCAGTAGCTGTAATTTTAAGACAAGAGGGGAGTTTTTCTCTGTTCAATGCCCACGAATGATACCGACCTGATTGGAATATCGATGGTACATTCTGAAATAAGCATTCTTTTTTGTCTGTTACGAAGGTTGATTTTGGGATGCCATGAATAATTTTGTCGATATTGAAGATTTCTCCACCAAAATAGATTCCAATATATTGCATTCCTAAACAAACCCCTAAAATTGGTTTAGTCGTTTTGTATTGATCGAGAATTTCACCCATAACTTTCACAGTTCCGGGTAAGCCAGGACCTGGTGAAAATATAATTTTATCACAATCGTCAATTGTTTTCCAATCCACGTTATTGTTGCGCATAACAATGACTTCATCCGAGAATTGTTCCACAGCATGAGCAAGGTTGTAGGTAAATGAGTCGAAATTATCAATGATGACGATTTTCACAACTGTTTAATTAAGAAGATTGAAAAGATGTTATTTGATTACCCGACGCTTTAAAATTGCCAGTGAGGTTGGTTTGCTGTTGTAGCGATATTTGGCGTAGATCAGATAGAATACCATAATTAAGTTGAACAGGTAGTTGAAATATAGTGGAATGTGATAGACTTTGTTGGTGATATCATCGATAATAATATACCAAAAAGTGAACACCTCACCCAAAAACCACAGCCATATAAATAGCTCATTGAGGTCATCTACTTTTTGTGTTTTAAAAGTGTGTATAACCTGAGGTAATCCGCAAATAGCAAAAAGGATGCTGCCCATCCAGCCAATAATTTCGTTTGGAGTCATGTTTTATATTTTTTGACAAATGAACAAAATTAAAAGCGAATAGGGAAAGTAAAAGCCTAATTTTTTTGAACAAGAAAGAGTGTTCTGTCATCATCAAACTTGGAAATATTCAGTGTGTGTATCAGTTGGGTTTCAATATCAGCAAGACGAATTGTTCTTTTACTTACGACTTGTTTGATGCTATTAAGGAAAACATCTTCACCAATCATACTTCCTGTTCGATCGTTTACAGCTTCAACATAGCCATCAGTATAGAGTAGGAGTTTGTCACCCTGATTGAAATCCTGTATTAAACTGAGGTAGTGTGCATCGGGAATGACACCCAGAAGTGTTCCCACAATATTAAGTTGGGTTAGTTTATTTTCTTTGGCATTGTAAAATAAGGGTTGAAGTGCTCCAGCTGAAGCAATGCTGATTTGTGATGTTTTTGAACAAATGCCAATGATACTTAGTGTTGTGAAAACCTCGCTGAGTTTTAAATCTTTAAAAATAGATTGATTGATTATTTCGAGAAACTTACCGGGTGATTTTATAAAATCGAATTCCTCTCGATTCATAAAAAAGTTAATTGTACTTCGGATATAGGCAATATAGGCAGGTACAAAGAACCAGGCATCCCATTTTTTACCCATCACGTCACCAACGACAATAATTTTTTTCTGCTTATCGACATCGAAGGTTTCATAAAAGTCACCACCAGCCAATTTGTTGTATGCCTGGTGAATTACCTGGATGTTGAAGTCGTGAATATCCTCATTATATTGATTCTCGAAACGAACAGGTGATTGTTTAGCTGCCGTATTTAGAGCATTGAAATATTTATTTTTCAAATTCAGCTCTTGCTGAACCGATGAGTTTATCTGATGAATAATTAATCTTTCGTCGAGTTGTTTATAAAGAAACGAGTCGATGTGGTTGGTTAAAAGATAATCAATCTTATCAGTATCTTTTGAGTCTGAAATTAAGATGTCAATGGGAATAAGTTGTTCTGTCGTTTTGCTAATTTTATCCAGAATTGAAATGGCCCAAATGGCATTGTCGTCAATTATAATTCGCCAAACATTCTCCTTTTTGAGGTATGAGAATAAATTTTTGTCAGATTTAATGATCTTGACAGGTGTTTTTATGTATTGTAGAGGCAATTTAAACTTATTGTCTTTGTGAGTGCAAAAGACGATGTTCCCTTTATCGAAACTGAGGTTGTGCTTTCTTGAGTGATCAGTAATCTCCTTTCTGAGTTGTGTTTTCTTTATATGGGCTCTGATTTTTGATATAAAAACTTCTTGTTTGAAAGGTTTTGTTATAAAGTCATCAGCACCGTCATTTAAGTTTTGAATCCATGTTTCTTCTTCTTTGTTGTCTGATAGAAAAATGAATGGTGTGAGCTTATATTCAGGTGTTTGTCGAATTTGTCTAACCAAATCATTTCCGCTCATTAGTGGTAAATAAAGGTCGGATATGATTAAGTCAAAGTGTTGATTTTTTGTTTTTTCAATGGCTTCTAATCCATTCTTTGCCAATGTCGATTTATAGCCAATACCTGTGAGGGTAAACTCAATATACTTAAGCGTTGCTGTATTGCTATCAACGACTAATATGTGGGGTGAATGTTTTGCCATTTTAAAGCTCGTGTAAAGCTTTTTCTAGTTCTGAAATCGCTTTGGGACTTTGGGTAAGGAAATAGCTGACAAGTTCCGGAATATATTCCAGATTGATATCATTAATGTCTTCGTTTTGTACGTTGTTCCATATCTTTAAGTCCTCATCATCGAGTTTATGATTATCGGTAATTTTATTTTGAAGTTCAATTTTTTTATTTCCCTTTGAATAGTGTTCAATTTTTTCCAGACAGTCACCCAATTCACTCATCCCCATTATTCTGACAGACGACTTTGCTTTGTGAGCAATCGCTCCCAATTGAGCCCATTGTTTGTTTTTAAAATGGTTCGAAATACCTTCAGTAAATTCGGGATTTTGTTCGATAAAGATTTCAACCATTTCTATCATGATGTCTTTATTGTTACCAGACATTTCTTTTAAGTATGATAAATCAATGATTTGAGTACTAGAATCCATTTTTTACTTTTGAATTGATTAATTAGACTAAAGTCCTTTTATTTTGTTTGTTCATCTTTCTGATAGTAAACAAAGCGGTGCGATTGGGTAAAATTTGATTATGAACAAGTTCTGAAAATCATGAATGGCCCCGACCGACTCTTTAAGCTTTACTTACATACAATATTAATAATTTATTTTCAATTAAGCTATTGCATTTTATCCTGGCAATTATGACCGTTAAAAAGGAAGGGTGGATTATGCGGATCAATTTAGGGTTTCCTGACTTGATTATGCCTATTAAAAAATCATTGGATAGCTCACGTATTATATTTTAATTTTCTTAATTTAGTTGAATCTTATTTAACTAAAGATGTGATCTATGCTGTTGTTCCGAAACCTATTGTTTCTTTTCTTTATTTTCTCAGGAAATATTTATGCTCAGGAATTTATCCGAATCGACCGTGATGAATTTGTTGGGGATAAAATTGAAGGGAAGAAACTTTTTAGAAATATAAGTAAGGCTAAAAAGTTATTTCGAAAAGGAGAATCATCTGCTTCGGACTGTTTAAACTTGCTGTTGGCTTGTGATAAATTTAATAATGCGAACCCCGAATTGAATTACAATATTGGTTTATGTTATTTAAAATATGGAAAGAAAGAGTTATCTAAGCCCTATTTTGAAAAAACAAAGGCTCTGAAACCCAACTTAAATAAGAATTTGTATCTTTTTTTAGGACAGGCATATCAGTATGCCGGGGATTTTACAAATGCAATTTTGAATTATAAGGTTTACGTTGAGATTCTTCAACACGAGGGAGTAAAACGGAACCGGGAAGATTTGAAGAAGGTCTTTCGTTATATCGAAGAGTGTAAAAATGGGCAAGTGCTTGCTCAACAAATCCAGACTTTTAATGTTGAAAAAATGCCTTCGCCAATCAATTCTGAATCTAATGATATTCTTGCAATTCGAGATGGTGTAAAACTTTTCTTTCATTCGGATAGAACAATTGTTGGCGATAAGAAAAATAGAGCGACAGAGTCCTCTCTAAGGGGATTTAGTGTTGCCTTAATCAATGGGGAATGGTCGAATTTTAGTGTGTTAAATGATGAGAGAAAATCGAGAGATTTACCGCTGATGGTTGCTCAAACAGATGAGAATCAATATGTATTCTACGATAAAAATATGGGCTTAGGTGATTTGATTTTTATGCAACAAGATGGTAAATATTGGACCAAGGAGATGGATGCTTTTTTTGTGAATGAGAGAAATTCTGATGAATCATCTGCTTCTATGACCTCAGATGGCAATGAGCTTGTGTTTGTAAGCGATAGAAATGGGGGGCAAGCTGATGTGTTTTATTGCAAGAAGAATGATGACGGAGAATGGAGTAAGCCTGTAAAATTAGATGATCAGATCAATACGGAATTTGATGAACGGGATGTCTTTTTATCAGATGACGGATCTGTGATTTATTTTAGCTCAAAGGGGCGAAATACCATAGGTGGGTACGATATTTTCAGATCGGAGAAAGATGAAAATGGAAATTGGATGGAGGCTAAGAATATGGGAATGCCAATCAATTCGGCTTATGATGACCGACATTTCTTTCCTTATGAAGGGGATTCGTTTTTCTTTGATTCCAACAGGGGAGAGAATGGAAAGTTTGATATTTATTCAAAAAAAATAATTTTTGATAAAGTCATTGAAGAAGAGGTTGCTGATCCTATTGAGCCAGAAGCAAGGATTGAATCATCTATACCTGTAAATAATATTGAAATTTTACCCGAGGTAATTCCAGTACCTATCCCCATTGTTAAGAAAGTAAAGTCAATATCGACTTCGTATAAAATTCAAATTGCAGCGTCGAAAATTGAAATGAAAGATGCTGAATTGAAGAAATTGTATAGTGGAAAGGAGCCTATTGAATTGTCTTATGATGACGAGTGGTATCGTTATTCAATAGGAAATTACGAACGATTGGAAGATGCAATATATTATAAAGACAGGTTAGGGCTTGATAAAGCTTTTATCGTAAGTTTCGAGAATGACATAAGAGGAAAGATGATTAGCAACTACAGTTTAAATAATAAGTAGCAGGCAGTTTGCGATGAATAATACCAATTAGATAAAAATATGCTTTATAATACAAAGGATATTTTGAAGTTTAATTGGTATTTTTTTGCCTAGAATTTGTATTCTTTTACATTTGCAAAACAAAATAGAATGAAAATTCGATAAGTGCATTTACAGGGAATAAATGATTGATTATATTCGTTGTATTTGAGAGAGTTAAATAACAATACTTAAATAGGAGTTGACGTGTTTTTCTTAATGTTAGGGAAGACATTACAATCTTAAAATTCAAACAACAAACAGATGAAAAGAACTGCATTCACTAGTTTTCATGAAGAATTAGGCGCTAAGATGGCTGAATTTGCTGGTTATAATATGCCTATTGAATACACTGGTATTAAAGATGAGCACATGTGTGTTCGTGAGAAATTAGGTGTATTTGATGTTTCTCACATGGGTGAGTTTTGGGTAAAAGGACCTAAGGCTTTTAGCTTTGTTCAAAGATTGACCACTAATGATGTGGCTGCTTTAACAGATGGAAAAATCCAGTATTCATGTTTTCCTAATGGAAAAGGTGGTATTGTAGATGATTTGTTGGTTTACTGTATCGATTCAGAGACTTATTTATTGGTTGTAAATGCGGCTAATATCGAGAAAGATTGGGCATGGTGTTGTAAAAATGCTGAAGAAATGGGCTTAGAAGTTGGTAAAGAACTTTATAACGCTTCTGACGAAATTTGTCAGTTGGCTGTTCAAGGTCCTCTAGCTCTTAAAGCAATGCAAAAGCTTATTGATGTTCCTGTTGAAGATATGGAATATTACACTTTCAAGAAAGTGAACATGGCTGGAATTGAAAACGTAATTTTCTCAACAACTGGATATACCGGTTCTGGCGGATGCGAAATTTATGTGGCAAACGAAGATGGTGAGAAATTATGGAATGCAGTAATGGAAGCAGGTAAGGAGTTTGGTCTTCAGCCAATTGGTTTAGCTGCTCGTGACACGCTTCGTCTTGAAGTTGGATTCTGTCTTTATGGTAACGATATTGATGATGAGCATTCACCAATTGAAGCTGGTTTAGGATGGATTACAAAGTTTGTTGATGGGAATGACTTTATTGATAGAGAATTCTTTGAGCAACAAAAAAATGATAAGCCTAAGCGTCGCTTGAAAGGTTTCGAAATGATCGACCGTGGTATTCCTCGTCATGGTTATAAAATTGAGGATGCTGAAGGGAATGAAATTGGTGAAGTAACTTCAGGAACGAGTGCTCCGGCTGTTGGAAAATCAGTGGGTATGGGATATGTGAAAGAAGGTTTCTACAAAGTGGATACTGAGATTTACATTCGTGTCAGAAATAAAGCACTTAAAGCAAAAATTGTGAAAATTCCTTTTTACAAAAACTAAGCATATTTAATTACAGGTTGAAGTTGAATGAAGCAATTTTAATCTGCAATCATACTATAAAAGCAGGCTTGTGAATGATCACAAACCTGCTTTTTTTTTGTTGGCTTGGGCGTAATATCTGAAAACGATTTCGGTTAGTGAGTGTTTTGCTATTTAAATAATAGCTATTCAGGTAGATAAGTGGAAATGGAGTGCTCTGTTTATTTTTGTTGAAAAACATATAAAAAATGGTTTATGACCGCGTTATTCTTCATTTTTATTTGCAAATTTGCCCATGAATATGCAAACGTTCACATTTTAAAAAATATTGAAAATGAAAGTACATAATTTTTCTGCAGGACCCTCAATCCTTCCAGACTCAACAGTAGAAAATACTGCTGCAGCTATTAAGAATTTTGCCGGAACAAGTCTTTCTCTTATGGAAGTATCTCACCGTAGCAAAGAATTTGTTGCCGTAATGGATGAAGCGATCGCTTTATTCAAGGAATTATTGGATATTCCAGCAGGATATTCAGTAATGTTCCTAGGTGGTGGAGCTTCTACTCAGTTCTGTATGATTCCTTACAACCTGATGGCTAAGAAATCAGCTTACTTAAACACGGGTGCTTGGGCAAACAAAGCTCAAAAAGAAGCGAAGTTATTTGGTGAAGTTGTTGAAGTTGCTTCTTCTAAAGAAACAGTTTACAACTACATTCCAAAAGGATACGAAATTCCTGCTGATGCAGATTATTTCCATATCACAACAAACAATACCATTTATGGTACAGAGATCAAGCACGACATGGACGTGAATGTGCCTCTTGTTGCTGATATGTCTTCTGATATTTTCTCTCGCCCTGTTGATGTATCTAAGTATGCATTGATTTATGGTGGAGCGCAAAAGAACCTAGCGCCTGCTGGTGTTACTTTTGTAATCGTTAAAGACGAGTTACTAGGTAAGGTTGATCGCACGATTCCTACAATGTTGGATTACCGTACACACATTAAGGGAGAGTCTATGTTTAATACGCCTCCAGTAGTTCCTGTATATGCTGCTCTTCAAACTTTGAAGTGGATCAAGGAGCAAGGTGGTGTTTCTGCTATGCAGAAGATGAACGAAGAAAAGGCTGCGGTTCTTTATAATGAGATTGACCGTAACCCAATGTTTAAAGGTACTGTTATCAACGAAGAAGATCGTTCATTAATGAATATTTGTTTCGTAATGAATGACGAGTATAAGGAATTGGAAAAAGAATTTTTCGATTTCGCGACTTCAAAAGGTATGTCTGGAATTAAAGGTCACCGTTCAGTTGGTGGTTTCCGTGCTTCTACTTACAATGCTTTACCAAAAGCAAGTGTACAGGCATTAGCAGACTGCATGAAAGAATTCGAAACAATGCATGTAAAGTAATTACCTGATTATATGGATTTGAGTTGGGGAACTTGCTCAAATCCTTATTTTGAGTCATTAAAGCATGAGGAACGACTAAAGGGATCCGATAAGGATAACTTCGATTTGGCTGGCAATGACATTTTATTTTTAAACGTTTTAAAATAATAAAATGACTAAAGTTTTAATTGCAACCGATAAACCTTTTGCTCCTGCTGCTGTAAACGCAATTCGCGAAGTAGTTGAAGGTGCAGGATATGAACTAGTTTTGCTAGAGTCATACACAGATAAGGCTGAATTAATAGCAGCTGTTGCTGATGTTGATGGAATGATCATTCGTTCCGATAAAGCCACCCGCGAGGTGATTGAAGCAGCAAAAAACCTAAAAGTAATTGTTCGTGCAGGTGCAGGATACGATAATATCGATCTTGAAGCTTGTACTGAGAAAGGTATTGTGGCCATGAATACACCTGGCCAGAACTCAAATGCTGTAGCTGAGCTAGCATTAGGAATGATGGTTTTCCTTGCTCGTAAAGGTTACAATGGGAAAGCTGGTGTTGAGTTAAGAGGTAAAAATATCGGTATTCATGCTTATGGTAATGTAGGTAAACATGTTGCTAATATTGCTAAAGGTTTCGGAATGACCGTTTATGCATTCGATCCTTTTGTTGCAAAAGAAGCTATCGAAGCTGATGGAGTTAAGGCAGTAGATACAGTAGAAGAGCTATATAGCACTTGTCACTATGTATCATTGCATATTCCTGCCAACGACAAAACCAAAAAATCAATTAACTACGATTTGTTGAACAAGATGCCTGAGGGTGGTATCCTTGTAAATACAGCTCGTAAGGAAGTAATTGATGAAGAAGGTATGTTGAAACTTATGGAAGATCGTAAGGATTTTGCTTACATCTCTGACATCGCACCTGACTGCAAAGACGAATTTGCTGCTAAATATGAAGGTCGCTTTTTCTTTACTCCTAAGAAAATGGGAGCACAAACTGCTGAAGCGAATATCAACGCTGGTATCGCTGGTGCCAATCAGATTGTGAATTATATTGAAAAAGGAGACGAAACATTTAGAGTAAATAAATAGGAAGTAGATATCTACTTTTCATTTCGTTCCTTGTGTACTGATAATAGAATAACAAACATACAAAATACCAAATCATGGCTATTGTAAAACCATTTAGAGGCTTACGCCCAACAAAAGATATCGCTAAAGATTTAGCTTGCTTGCCATATGATGTAATGAACTCGGAAGAGGCTGCTCAAATGGCTGAAGGTAAAGAATGCTCTTTACTTCATATCACTCGTGCTGAGATCGACTGTCCTGCTGGAACTGACGTTCACTCTGAAGAAGTTTATGAGAAATCAGTGTCTAACCTTAAGCTATGGCAAGAAAAAGGTTGGTTAAAGCAGGATTCAGAAGCTAAATTCTATATCTATGCTCAAACTATGGACGGACGTACTCAGTACGGTATCGTTGCAAATGCTGCTTGTGAAGACTATAAGAATGGTGTCATCAAGAAGCACGAACTAACTCGTCCGGACAAAGAGGAAGATCGTATGATTTTGACTCGTTATACTGAGGCTAACCTTGAGCCAGTATTCTTTTCATACAAAGCTGTTCCAGAGATTGACGCTATCGTAGCTAATATCGTAGAGAACGAAGAAGCTGAGTACGATTTTGTTGCAGAAGACGGATTCGGTCACCACTTTTGGCCAGTAAACGATCCTGCTACTAATAAAGAGTTGGAAGAGTTGTTCGCAACTAAAGTTCCTTCTACTTACGTAGCTGATGGTCACCACAGAACGGCTGCTGCCGCTCGTATTGGTGATGAGTTTGCTGCTAAAAATCCAAATCACACAGGTGATGAGGAGTACAACTACTTCATGGCTGTTCACTTCCCAGATAATCAGTTGGCAATTATCGATTACAATCGAGTAGCTAAAGATTTGAACGGAATGACTGAAGTTGAATTTCTTGCTAAATTGGAAGAAACTTTCGAAGTTGAGTGCATGGGTGAGGAAACTTACAAGCCAGCTAAATTGCACGAATTTTCTATGTATTTAGATGGTAAGTGGTACAAGCTGAACGCTAAAGAAGGTACTTATGATGATAAGGATCCTATTGGTGTATTGGACGTAACAATTCTTTCAAATCACGTATTGGATAACCTATTGGACGTTAAAGATCTTCGTACGACAACCCGCGTTGAGTTCGTAGGTGGTATCCGTGGATTAGGTGAGTTGAAGAGACGCGTTGATAGCGGTGACATGAAAGTGGCTTTCGCTTTATACGCAGTTTCTATGCAACAATTAATTGATATTGCTGATACAGGCAACATCATGCCTCCTAAAACAACATGGTTTGAGCCTAAACTACGTTCTGGATTATTGATTCATAAATTGGACTAATTCCAATTTAATCATATTTTTTTGGAAGGGAATGCCGTTTGGCATTCCCTTTTTTTATGGATTAAGTGTGTTGACTCAGTCAAAATAGATTATTTTAGAGCTTAAACCAATAACGTTTAAAAATGTCAGAATTTATAAATAACAATCAAGCTCGAATCGATTCCCTTTATGACTTTTGTTATCGACTCATTGAAGGTGAGAAAGGGGCCGATCTGATAAAGAAGTATCAAGGAGCGATTGATGATTTAAGAGCAAACGATATAGTCGTTGTAGTTCACCGACTAGTTGAGTCAGATTTACCGATGCCAATTTTAAAAAAGGGAATCACTAAGGCTTTGAATGTTTTTCATAAATCGATTTTGGCTCAAGATCGTGTGTTACTTCCCGAAAACCATTTTCTTAGCTATTTGCAAAAAGAGAATCGGGAACTTGAGAGGCGTTTACAGGCCCTGAAGGTTTTAGTTAAAGATTTTAATAAAATTGGAGCGGATACTCCAAAGATTGCTAATCATTTGAGAATTGGAATTGAAGATCTGATGCAAATGGAGAAGCATTATATCCGCAAAGAGAATATTTTGTTCCCTTATTTCGAAAAAGAATACCCTCAATACAAATGTCTGAGTGTGATGTGGTCGATACACGACGATATCCGAAGAAATCAGAAGGCTTTATTGATGGCTCTTTTGGAGGTGAATTTGGATAAAAAGCAGATTAATAAATTGTTGGGAGATCTGTTTTTCGATATGTATGCTATTATATTTAGAGAAGAGTATTTGTTGTTCCCTGTTGCTTTTAATGCTGTGAATCAGGATGCTTGGGACGATATGTTAGAGCAAAGTGAAGCGTTGGGATATGCTTATATCGATGCTCCCAAACGCGATAAATTACAGAAAACGAATGTAAATCAGTCTTATGAATCTGATTTTTTAAGTGACAATAAGCTTGAAAACACCCTACTTAATTTCGATACGGGTTTGATGACTTTAAAGCAGGCGATTTTACTTCTGAATAACCTTCCTGTTGATATTACAATGATCGATGAGAAGGATAAGGTTTGTTTTTTCTCCAATCCTAAAGAACGTTTTTTCCCTAGGTCGAAAGCTATTATTGGGCGTACCGTTCAGAATTGCCATCCACCCGAAAGTGTACATGTGGTGAATGAATTGGTTGAAGCCTTTAGGAATGGGAGTAAGGATCGTGAACCCTTTTGGATTGAAATGAAAGGTCGTTTTATACTGATTCAATATTTTGCCCTTCGTGATGAGGATGGGACTTATAAGGGTTGTATTGAGGTGAGTCAGGATTTAACAGATATCCGGCAGCTTAAAGGAGAAAAACGATTGATGTAAATTATTCTTATATTGAAGGGTTGTAATGACTGTTTAGTCCTTACTTTATCTTTCATAAATTATTAAATTAAGTTTATAGAGATTTCCTTATATTTACATTTCAAATTCTAAATCGACCACCCCATGAAATACGATTATTGCAAAGATGATATGATTTTAAAAGTGTATCCAACTGCAAGTGCTTGTTTCGAAACGGCTTTTTCTTTTATGAAAAAGCATTTTTGGATGTTGATTCTGATCGTTTTTGTAGGGGCGGCAGTAGATACGCCCATGTGGTTTATCCAGCAAGGTAAATTCGAATCGGATGGTTTAAATTTTACGTTCCATTCTTTTGAATTAATACAGACCCTCTATTATTTCGCGATTGCTTCGGTTTATTCCTACGGTGTTGTTTATGTATTTTTAAAGGCGGTAAGAAAAGAGAATTTTATATTTGAGGAAACCCTATTAGGTTTTAAAACCTACACCAGAGCGGTATTGAGTCGTATATTGGTTATGCTGATTGTTGGTGTTGGAATTATACTTTTAATTGTACCAGGTATATTTTTGGCTTGTCGATTGATTTTTGTTCCTTACTTGATTATGGACAAAAAGCATGGGGTCGTTGAATCCCTTAAGATAAGCTATTACATGACTAAGGGGTATTTTTGGACCATCTTAGGCATGGGGCTACTCTCTTTTGTTTTTATAATTTTGGGGCTGGTGTTTTTTGGGGTAGGAATTCTTGTTGCTCTTGTATGGATCAATGCTGCATTTGCTGTTTTTTATAATGCTGCTGAGGATCTTCATTATGAAGACGCTTGTAAACAGATAGGCTTGGTTATTGAAGAAGAGGAGAAAAGCTGATTTAAAGAAATCGGTTCATTAAATATAAAAAGGGGATTTCATATTTTGAAATCCCCTTTCTTATTAATTGTGTTTGTCGCTAAGCAGCATTAGGTAGTGTGCTGCTGACCACGAGAAATGATTCGCATTTAAACCTTTTCCACTGATGGGATGATAGTTCTCTCTGATAGGCGCATCGTCAAGCAGACCTTCGGTATTGTGCAAAAGCTTCTGACTTAATTGATCGGCTTCCTTTTGGTAGCCGTAACGCTCAAGTCCCTTAATGCCAAAGTAGGCTTGATCTAACCATACCGGACCTCTCCAATAACCTTTCAGAGGATTGAATTTTTTATGATCGGCAACCAGTGTGGGGAAGGGAACCTTGGTTGCAAACTTTGTGGAATCCATCAGTACTGTAACTACTCTTTTGGCCTGTTCTTTCGTTGCAATGCCAGTGTAAAGAGGAATCCAGCCTTCTGGTCCTTGTTGTACAGTCAATAGTTTTCCTGTTACAATCTCCCTGTCATAGAAAAAGCCTGTTGCTTCGTCCCAAAAATCAGCTGCAATGCGTTGCTTGAGTTCTGTTGCTTCCTGCTTGTAGGTTTTGGCTTGATCAGCACGTCCAATTAATTTTGCTAATTCTGCCAAATCTTCTTTTTCGGCCTGTAGGTAGGCATTCAGATCTACGGATTCCTGATTCATCGACCAGCCATTCTCATTATTTTTTAGCATTTTCGAATCATCGAAGCGAACCGCATTGTCCATTCCAGATTCCCATTTAGCAGCGATGAGGGAACCGTCGGTTGAGCCATATTCGCACAAGCCGTTTTTGTCGTTATCACGATATTGGTACCACCAATTGTGGTACTTAACTAATTTAGGATATATCTCCTTTACAAACTCAAGGTCGGATGTAGCCTTGTAGATTTCCAAGACTGCCCAGCTAGCCAATGGCGCTTTGGTATCGCGCCAGTTGTTCTCTTTGGAATCGAAATACACACAATCGGCAACCATGCCCATTTCGTCCTGATACTGGAACATAGAGCGGAGGTTGCTCTTTGCCAGTTCGGGATTGAAACGAACCAGGGCAACTGCTTGTTTCCACGAATCCCAGGACCAAAAACCGTAGAATCCCTGATAAGCCGCTGATGGAAAGACGCCTGCATGGTTTAAGTCACCTGCTGCTGATCGCCAGTTGGTCAGTAGGGTTTGCACACATTTTACTGCCAGTTTACGATTTTCATTCTTTTCCAGTAATGGGTTTTCACTGTTCAAAGCTTTTTTCAAATAGCCATTCCATCTGCTTTTATTGTCAGCAAACAATTTGTCAGTCTGATTTAGCCAATTAGCGTACATATTTGTTTCCTTGACTGCTTCTTCCTGATTAAAGTAATAGGAGTGAAGCAGGCTGATCTTAAGCGCTTCTCCCGACGCAATATCTAGCTTGTCTTTTATAAACATTTGGTAAGAATGTTTATCAGGTGAGATCTGAATCGACTTATCGGAGTCGTTATGCAATAGGAAAAACTCATCACCTCTATCAAAATCAATTTTTAAACCATTCTCTGTTTCACTAAGTGTGATCCCTTTGGGAAACAGCTCACCTTTCCAGCCGACAAATAGGCTTTGGGTTTTCTCGCTTTTGTTTGTGATAAGGGTTTGAACAAGAGCTGTTCTTTCACTCACAAAAATCAGGCTGAGTTTTAAATTTAAGTTTTCCAGATCCAGATTTTGTTCCAGTTTGCCAGGCTTGTAGTTCTGTGTTGCCTGTGCTTTGCTCAAATCGATGGCAGTCATGTTTTCGGCATCAGTCAGCTCCAGTTGGCATAGGTTTTTACTCAACCACTGTCCCCACATTTTCATGGTTAGTGGGCCTGAGAATCCGCCGTAATACGAGGTACTATCAATATGGGGCAGTGCATAGCCATGCCAGGCACCTAAATCGGAAAATCCGAAGGGTGCAAGTTCGTATTGTGCCTGTGGGATACCTTGTATGTTCAGGATATTGACCATTTCTTCCTGAAGATCTCCAATTTTATCAGTTTTTGGCTGACAAGCACTCCAAAACAGGAGGGCTAAGAGAAGTAAGGTGATATTTTTAGATGTCATATTAGCTGTTGGTTATCGGTTATCATTTTCTGTTATTCATTTTGAAAATTGATAACATGTTAGTTTTTATTTAAAACGCAATTTACTTAATTCGTTCAAATCTTTCTCTCCATTAATCGGACGAATGATGAATTCGTAGCTGTAATCTTGTGCAGGAATTGAATATTCTGAATGCACGGGTGCTCCCCATGAGTTATCACCACCTACGCCCATCTGTTTGTAGTCGATTTGCCAGCTGATGACTTCACCTGTCTTAATTTCAGCTCCATGTTTCTGAGGATTTCCCTTGCCGGAATGGTAGAGCTCTTTATAGTCAAAAGGTAATGCTGAGCCGGACAGTTCTGATTCTGCGATCACCATTAAACCTAAAGATTGTTGATTGGTAAGAGCCATCCATCTCAGATCGGTTTTGTTACCGGTTTCTTGCGGACGCACATAAGGGTGATATTGCTCGGCTACGCTGCTTTTGTAGTGTCCTACTGGGTAGCCAGTTTTCCTATCGCTCATATTTTCCTGTGGGCCTCGACCAAACCATTCAAACTGATCAAAGGTTTTAGCTAACTGCATTTGCATCCCTAAACGTGGTAACATCGGAATGGTATTAGCCTCAGGATGATAGCTGTTTTGAACCTTGATATCTCCATTGCCATAAACCAGATAGCGGGTTTCATATTTGCTTGAAACTATAGGCAGATCAAGGGAAACAGTTACTTCTATTACTTGATTGCTTCGTTGTTTGCTTTGGAATGATATGACTTGAGCTTTGGCTCCAGCTTCTTTCCAAACCTGGCATTTAGCAGGCATCCCATTACCCAGATCATTATCTGTTACCGCTCGCCAAAAGAAGGGTTTTAAGTCCTGCGCCATTAATTCTTTTCCATTAATCTGGTATGAATTTAAGTTTCCTGTTTTTTTCGAAAAGCGAATTTGTACGTTTTTGCTTATTATAGTTAATTCATTTTTATCGTCTTTCAGTTTTACTTTTTTAAGTGTTTTTATTGGTTGTGCTACAATCGCCTTTGATATGGGCAATTGGAACTGTTCCCAGGCTACTAAATGTCCCTTTGGCACAAGGGGCTGTTCGTATTTGGTATTTGCATTTAGCTCTAAAAAATATTCCTTGCCTGCCTTGGGTTCAATATCCGTATAAGGGACTGTTATGATTTGTTCCTGATGGGCTTTAAAATCAATACCATCGATTGTTCCTTTCGCAATTTCGGTTGCATCTTCTTTGAGTGTCCAAGTAAAATCAAAGCCGGATAAGGGAATGAAATCGTGTCGGTTGATAATTTTAAATTGATGAGCTGAATGATCTATTTTTTCAAATGCAATCGGCTGGTACACTTTTTTTACCTCCCAAATGTGTGGGTGGATTTTCCTGTCACTGCTTACCAAACCGTTGGCGCAGAAGTTCGAATCGTTCTGTATCTTATAGACTCCCATATCGCCACCATAGGCAAAAATGGTATCGCCTTTTTCTGTTACTTTTCTGAAAGTCTGATCGACCCAATCCCAAATAAAACCACCCTGTAGTTGTCTATGTTTGTAAATCAAATCCCAGTAGTCTTTCAGGTTACCCACGCTATTTCCCATGGCATGGGCATACTCACACTGTATCAGTGGGCGCGTCTGTACTTTTTCAATATATTTCATCATTTCCCACATGCGATCGTACATGGGACAAAAGATGTCGGTGTTTGATTCCAGACCGGAATCTTCTGATTGAACCGGACGAGAGCTGTCGTGCTTCTTGAGCCAATCATAAGTCGCATGAAAATTTTGACCTCGACCAGTTTCGTTGCCAAGTGACCAGATGATAATTGACGCGTGGTTTTTGTCCCTTTCAAACATCGACTGGGTTCTGTCCAGAAATGCTTTTTTCCAGTTGGGTTTATTGGCTAGTGTTTTTTCTTTATTGTAGGGTTCAGCACCGTGAGCCTCAATATTGGCTTCGTCAATCAAATAGATGCCATATTCATCACAGAGCTCATACCAGCGTTCGCGATTGGGATAATGTGAATTTCTTACGGCATTGATATTGAATTGCTTCATCAATTCTATATCTCTGATCATCGATTCTTCGGTAATCACGCGACCATGGTCGGCATCGTGCTCATGACGGTTGACCCCTCTGATTACGATAGGTACCCCGTTGATTTGAAGCAGTCCGTTTTTGACTTCGCTTGTGCGAAAACCAATCTTGCGGCGGATGACTTCAATGTCTTTTTTATTCGTGCCTTTTAGGCTGATCTGCATGTCGTAAAGTTCAGGTGTCTCTGCCGACCATTTGCGAACATTGGGAATTTCTCCTGCAAAATTCACTTGATTATCACCTTGTTTTAAGCTGATTTTAATGTTCTGATTGATGACGGTTTTACCCCCATCTAAAACTTGAACATTTACAGTTTTTGTTTCAGTTTTTGAATCGGTCTTATTCAGCTCAACTTCAAGTTTAAACAGTCCATTTGTGTAGTTTTTATCCAAGTTGGCATGAACAAAGAAGTCACGAATATGTGTTTTGGGACGGGCATACAAATAGACATCCCTTTCGAAGCCACTCACTTTCCAATAGTCCTGATCTTCGAGATAGGAACCATCGCTAAAGCGATAAATTTCTACGGCAAGTTGGTTGAGACCTGTTTTTACATATTTCGTCAGGTTAAACTCAGCAGGGGTTTTACTGCCCTGACTGTAGCCCACTTTTTTGCCATTTACCCATAAATACATGGCTGAACGCACACCGCCAAAATGGATGTAGATTTCCTCACCCTTCCAATTTTCTGGGATGTTAAAGTTCCTTTTGTAAGATCCGACCGGATTGTAATCGTGTGGAATATTAGGTTCGTTGTTTGGGAAAGGGTAGGAGACATCGGTATAGATGGGCACTCCGTAGCCTTGCAATTCCCAATGACCGGGAACTTTAATGTCCTTCCAGTCAGAAATATCATAGTTTGTCTTGTAAAAATCCACAGGACGATCAGCCGGTTTGCGAACCCAGTTGAATTTCCATGTGCCGTTCAGATTGATGTAATATTCTGAATTCTCTTTTGAATTTTTAAGAGCATTGTTCAAGTTGCGGTAGGCAAAATAGGATGCTCTCGGTTTTTCTTTATTAATGCCAATGACTTGTGGATTTTCCCAATCGTTGACAGTTGCATTCTCTTGAGCAAAAATGCCCTGGTAGAAGAGAATCAGCAATAGCGTTAAAGTTGTTTTCATTTTATGGTTCGTTATCTCTGGTAAGTTTTAATTTTCAGGTTGAGACGCACAATTGTGTGTCTGTATTTAATTACTATTCATCAATGGTTTAGCTTCCTTGTTTGTTGTTTGTGTATTTGGTGATTAGAATATTCCTGATTTTGGTGAACAAATCAACCACACCTTGCATGTTTTCATTGCTTTTTTGAGTCAGGAATGCCTTAGCTTTTTTAGGATTTTTAGTGTATAGTTCTGTTGCTTTTTTGTCATTGGCTTCCATATTATCGAACAAACTTTGCTGAAAAGGATCACGATACATTTGCATATCCTTAACGGCATCCTGCCAACGCAAATACATCAGGTTGTCCACAAAGTCGATGGCCCAGCGTGCTGATGTCGGATCGTATTGGTTTGGATCGTAATTTTTATAGGATTCGTGAATTTCCTCTGTGCCAGCATAGATGGGCACATACGGAGATGTGAATTGATTATCCTGGAAAACCCAGTAAACGCCACCAATAGCATCGGGTAACCACGATCGCAACTGGCAGATCATACCATAGTTACCTTTTGATACATTTCTACGGTTGGTAATATCCAGTAATTCGCGCATGGCCGTTGTAGGAAAGGGTGTTGTTAAAGGGCTTTTTTCAAGTTTGCCATCTTTCGTAGGAACGTACCAATCCGGATCTGAGGTTTTATCGTAAATGGTCCCTTCAAATGTTGATCGCTGAAAAGCCATAATATCCTGAACAGAGATCTTTTTCTCTGGTTTCACCGAGAAAGGGTAGAGTGAAACATCCTCAACATATTGATGGTAGGCATCCTGTCCTTTAAAAGGATTACTTAAGCTACGATCAGGCCACTCCTTTAAATTGGGAGCAAAGCTGCTGTAGAACAACCAGAATCTGCCGCTTGCCCATTCTCTGAAGCAAGGGCTGTAAGCCTTTTGCCAGATGAAGGGTTTTCCCGAATCTTCTTTGTACCAGCCATGATCGATAGCGACTTGTTTGTAATTATCTGATGCCATAAACCATTCCGGTTTCGAAAGATCAATTTCTTTGATGATGCTCCAGTTGGGTACAATGGCAATGTGATCGTCCGGTACACGTTGAGCAGCCCAAATGGCACCCGCTTTCCCGGATTCAGGAGTCCAATTCTTACCCACTGCCACAATTTCAAGCACCCAAACTTCATTGGGGTCGGCTATGCAAAGAGCCTCAGATTCAGGACCACAAGAGGGGAGGAATCCATATTTATCCATCAGTGATGTAATTAGCTTTATAGCTTCGCGTGCTGTTTTACAGCGCTGCAAGGCAAAAATCATAGCTTGCTCAACGGTCATGATTTGTTTGCCAGTTTCCCTATCAACCTGCAACTCCGGCTTCTGACTGAGTGTACTTTCAGCTATTGCCAGTTGGTGTTCATTCATGTGCGAATAGGCTGAATGAAAATAGGTGTAGGTTTGTTCCACTTGTGGAATTTGGCCGATAATCTCACCGTAATTATCCAATGCCCCATTAATTTCCTGAATGCCGTAGTAAACGGGGCACATGCTTCCAGCGGGGAATTTTTGCCCCTGCACAACACGAATTCGGGTATCGTTCCCTCCATAGGTGTGCGAGGTAATCACTGAACCGTCTACTGTTGCTTTTTTACCAGCTACAATATCGGTGCAGGCTTCTGCTTTTTGTCCAATTGCTATGCTGATGAGGCTTATTAGAATGATTAGCTTTTTCATATATTTTAGTGTTGTCTTTTGTGGGAAAACTGATAACCGAAAACAGAGAATAATTTTATTTAGTTACTAATTAATTTTTCTTCGTCAATATCCATTTCCAACCAGGTTTCCAGTGTTTTCACAATCTCTTTTTGCATTTCAGGAGGAAAGCTTTTGATGCGGGTGCTGTGTGCTCCGGCAGGATTTACGAATTTTTTGCATTTGTCATTACCATTTAAATCCACTTGAGTGGCTGACCATGTATCATATTCTCCATAAATAAATAATATCTTTTCTGCATCGGATTGTAGCCAATGATTGACAGCCTGCATCGATTCCGGCCTGAAAGTTCCTTCAACCCCTTTAGGCAATGTGAAATCGAAGGTTAAATCTTTTGGGTAGTTAATGTATTTCTTAAAAGGCGAAACCTCGTAGCTGTACATGCCAATCTCAGTCAGTGCCTGATAGAAAAAGGGTTGTTGTTTAATGATGTCTTTATCTTCGAAGAAACTAAATGATGAAGCTTTTGTTAAGTGTTGGAATAAATCTTCAGGACTGGCATCCGATCCCGGGATTTCATCGGAATTGGTATTGCCCCATTGCCAAAAGGAAAAAGAATATTCAAGGATATTTAGATCCAAAGCCTTTTCCAGACCTATTGAAAATTGGTAATCTTTTTCTTTAGCAAGTTTATCCAGTAATGGTATGAGATCGGTCTTCTTTTCGAAACAAGCAATCTGAAAATCCTTGATTTTTTTTCGAGTTAATTCATCTCCTACACTAGCCAGATGTTTGTGTATTCTGTCATCCTCCCGGTTGAGGTTCATCGGAGCTACGTAAGGCACACTCACATCCACATCATCGGGATAATAATAGCGGTGGTAAATGGTTGTTTGCCCGCCTTTACTGATACCTGTTGTAATCCATTTATTCTCATAGATCTTTTTTAAGGCTTGAATGACAGTATGTTGGTCGGCAGCTGCTTGCTTAATAGTAAGCTTGTCCCATTGCAAACTATCGGGTCTTGATTGTTTGAAATACCGATGCTCAATGGTCAATTGATTGGCATCGATTAGTTTACTGAGTTCTCCGGCTTTGTTAGTCCAGATGTTATAGCCTTGTATTTCAACAACCATAGGTTTTGAAAGATCGCGGTGTCCCAAAAGAACTCTTTGCTTAAAAGTACCCAGTTTTGGGTTTTCGTGATCGATAGGCTGTGTAAACCACATTTCGTAATATCCATTGAAAGTGGTATCACCAACAATTTTTTCGACACTCACATTGGGTAGTTCGCTAAGTTGAGTGAGAAGATCTTTAGTCTGTGTTTGGCAGGCTGCCATAAGCCCCATAAGGGTAATGACTAGTAAATATCTGAATTTTTTGATTTTCATATGATTTCAATTTTGAGTTTTTTATCAAAAAGAAAACCTGACAGCTAAAGTCTAAGGCTTACTGCAAATAAGGTGAATCTTATATAATTCTTTTGACTCAGCTTACAGGTTTTCTATCTTCATGGTTGTTGTTGTTGTTGTTGTTGTTGTTGTTGTTGTTGTCTTATCTAAAAATAAACCCATCCTTTAGGGGATCATTGGGATCAAAATAAAATTCATTTTGTCCTGTGATGGAAGCTGTGCCACTTACCTCCGGGATTACGGCATGGTGGTCGCCATACTCACAAGACTTCACAATTTTCACGGTCATGGTGCTGCCCAAGATGCTTTCAATAGTGATTTCTTCATTTTCGTTTAATTCTCCTTTTGCATAGTGAATGGCTGCCCTGGCACTTACTCCTGATCCTGTTGGCGAACGATCGACTTCGCCTTCGGCAAAAATGCAGACATTGCGAGAGTGATGCTTTGGACCCTTGGCTTTACCAATGAAAATGGTACCGTACAGGAAGCTTAGATCTTCTTCGAATGGGTGTTTCACGTCGAACTGATCCATAACCGCATATTTAATTTTACGCCCAGATTCAATTAGTTTATTATAATCCGATTCATCCAGATTTAAACCCAAATCTTCTGCTTGCACATAGGCATAAAAAGCGCCGCCATAAGCCAGGTCAAACAGAACTTTGCCTAAGTCGGGGACGTTAACAATTTGATCTTTTAGAGCCATAAAGGAGGGCACATTCTGAAAGGTAACACGCTTTACTTTCCCATTTTTTCTGAAAGCCTGACAGGTGATTTGTCCCGGAGGGGCATCAATTCGGATGATGGGATTGTTTTCTTCACGTACGATCATCCCTGTATCCAGAACCAGTGTAATCAGTGCAATCATGGCATGGCCGCACATGGTGCTGTAACCCTCGTTGTGCAAAAAGAAGGTCCCGAAATCCCCATTTTCAGTGGTGGCTTCAGTAATTATGGCGCCATACATGTCGGCATGTCCCCGGGGCTCCCACATGGTTCCTGTGCGGATGTAATCAAAATTATCGCGAAAGTAGCGATGCTTTTCAAGTATGGTATTGCCTTTGATCTCTGGGAAACCATGTGTGAATACGCGTAAGGGTTCGCCTCCGGTATGCAGGTCGATGGTTTTAATTTTTAACCAGTCTTTTGGGGCTTCCCATTTCCAATCGTCAAGTATGTTCATTGTTTAAGGATAAAGTAAAAAGGTTAAAGTGAGAAGAAGCTGATAACATCTATATCTCTATTTTAGTTCCGATGTTTAAATTGATGGCTTTGCGATATATTTCCCGAGCTATAATCAGGTCAAACAGAGCCATCCCAACTGACTTAAACAGACTCGTTTCTGGTTTGATTTTCTGCTTAGATTTAATCAGTTTACTGATAGGAATGATTTGATTGTCGGTTATCAAGCCATTTTTAAGTGGCGTCGCAATATCTCCAGATTCTTCCTTGGCAAAGGGAGTGTCTACATATAATGTATCCAGAAGAGGGTAGAGTTGTTCAGGAAATTCATGCATGTCGGGTTTGTAGGACCCAATGCCAATAAAATGCTTGCCCTTTAACAGGTCTCTATCTTCAGGGATAACAGCTTGTTTCGATGTGGTGGCTGTAATAATAATTTGACTTTTTTCAACCAATTCCCGATTGCTATTACACGTTTTTAGTTCAACATTAGGCAATTCTATGTGAAGCTTTGCAATGAATTCATTTACTTTCTCTTGTTGCATATCGAATACGTAAAGCGCTTTGATAGGACGAACTTTACAGGCAAAGAGAGCCTGTGTAAAGCCTTGCATGCCCGTGCCAATAATTCCTAATGAGTCTGCACTCTCAGGTGTGGTGTATTTGATTCCAATTCCACCGACTGCTCCTGTTCGGAATGCGGTTAGTGCTGCACCGTTTATTAGAGCTAATGGTTCCCCATTTTGACCATCGTTTAAAATCATACTGCCGTAAATGGAAGGTCGATTTCTTTTTGGATTTTCCGGGTTAACACTAACGAGTTTGGTTCCAAAAAACTGATCGGTAAAACAAGGCATTAAAAGGAGCGTGTTATCCCCGTGGTGTGCATGCATGCGATTGGGCATATGAAAATCCCCAGCCTCAAAAAGCAAAAAAGCTTCTTCTATAGCAGCCAACGCTTCTTCTACGGAAAGTGCTGACCAGATTTCTTTTTGATTTAGTATGAGCATGAGGTTAAGGGTAAAAAAGGATAAAGGGAAAAAGATAGTTGTCAGTTTTCTGTTATTGACAAGCGAAAACTGACAACTAATAATAATTATCTCATAGCTTCGACGTCTGCTATGGTTTTAGGAATTGGTTTTCCCAGTAAACGAGCGCCATTTTTAGTAATTAAGAAATCTTCTTCGTTGCGGCAACCACCAAAGTCTTTGTATTGTTCCACTTTGTCGTAGTTTATAAATTCAGCAAAGCGGTTTTCAGCTTTCCACATATCAATCAGCTCAGGAATAAAATAGATGCCCGGCTCAATGGTCAGAACAAAATTTTCTTCCAATTCACGTCCTAAACGCAAGGATTTAAGGCCGAATTGCGTGCTTTTAGCTTCACCGTTATAACCAACATAAACCTCACCCAGATTTTCCATATCATGTACATCCATACCCATCATATGACCCAATCCACATTGGAAAAATAGTGCATGAGCACCTTGTTGTACTGCTGCGTCCAAATCACCTTTCATAAAGCCCATTTCTTTCATGCCTTCAGCAATTGTTCGACCAGCCTTTAAATGAATATCCTTAAATTTTACTCCCGGAGCTAACATATCAATAGCAGCTTCGTGAGCATTAAGAGCAATCTGATAAATTTCCTTTTGGCGAGCGGTAAATGTTTTGTCTACAGGGAAAGTACTTGACATGTCGCCAGCATAATGCATGCTGTTCTCAGCACCACAGTCGAGCAGTAACATATCGCCACTTTTTAGGGTATTGCCATGATAATGGTTGTGCAGCGTTTGACCGTTGATGGTGGCGATAACCGGAAAGGACAGTTGTCCGCCAGCAGCAATAGCCACTTGTTGAACGGCCGCAGCAATCTCGGATTCTTTCATGCCTGCGCGAGCCATACGCATTGCAGCCAAATGCATTTCAGCAGTAATGTTTACGGCATCCTCAATTAATACAATTTCTTCCTGACTTTTGTAGTTTCTTTGATTTACCACAGCTTTTATAAAGTTGATAGATTGCCCCGCATTGGCTTGAGATGGCATTATACTTAAAAGCTCAAATAGTTTAATTTGATGTTCCGGGCGATAAGGTGGTAAATAATGGATTTGTCTTCCCTTTGCTATTGCAGTCTGAAGGTAATCCTTTAGTTGAGAGGCAGGTTTTGTTTCGTGAATTCCAACATACTCTGATTTTTCCTTAATCGTAGGCTGGCTTCCCATCCAAACAATATGATCTATTGTCAATTCGTCACCAAAAATGATCTCACGATTTTCATCGATATCGATAATGGCATTTAAGCCAGCATAGTCAGATCCGAAAAAATACAGGAAGGTACTATCCTGACGGAAGTGATAGGTGTTGTCGGCATAATTCATGCCTGACTCATCATTCCCCAGAAATAGGAGTATACCAGATTTAACATCAGATTTAAGCTTATTGCGTCTGTTGATATAAGTTTCTTTTGAAAACATATTAGTGGATTTTTGGGTTTGTTTAGACTTGTTATATAGCTTCTTAAGATAAGAATGGTTCAGCTAATTATTGCGTGTTTTGCTCAGTTTATAGAATACAATAGTCCCATGTAAAGAGTATAATCTATTGAATCTTAATGAACAAAATGATGAGATGGTGTGGGGAAGAGTTAACAAATCCAGCATTCGTACAAACCTTTGTACGAACAATTATAGAGAAGTATGAATTCGTTATAGCAAATCATTTAACTGGATGTTAATTGAGGAGTAAATTTATAAAAAATATATTGCTTTTAGCCTTTATATCCTTTAAAATGAGTTTAAACTGATTAAGGTTTAAGCTGGTTCATTTTCAGTATCTTGTTGTTGTGTTTTTATAAAAATTGGAGAATTAGAGGCACAATAACAGGAACTAATATTGTTAATACAATTCCGCTAAAAACAGCAATAATGGCATACTCTTTACCCGAATATTGAACAATAATAGGCATGGTGGTATCCATAGCGGTTGCCCCGCCCGATGCAATGCCGGCAAGTTTTCCAAAATATCTTACAAATAGAGGTGTAGCCAGTAGGGTAAGGATTTCTCGTATAATATTTGATAATAAAGCAATAACGCCCAGGGTTTCACCATGAAATTCTGTTATCATCACTGATGAAAGACTGTAATAGCCAAAACCAGCTCCCACAGCCATTGCTTCGCCAAAATTGATGTTGGATAAAAACACCGATACGGCTGATACACCAATTAATGAGCCTACTATCACCGAAAGGGGGACGAGTATGATTTTAATATTGACTTGCTTAATCACTTTCCATGAATCACGATCGGTCCCGATACCAATTCCAACTAAAAACATAAGAAGGTAAAGGGCATATATACTGAAGTTCCCCTCTAAAAGGGTAGTGGGTAAAAAGCGAGTTAGGCCAAGAATTAAGCCCAAAACAAAAAAACTAAGAATAATTAAACTGCCTTTCATAATTATAATTGACGCTTGTTGATTTCAGATTTTGAGTTGAAATACAGATATTGGATTATTTTCCGGTTTTAAAAAAGAATTTATAGGTTGCCCAGGCACAAATTAATGACCCCAGTATCGCACCTAGTGTCAGGATGAGAGCCTGCAAACCTATAGAATGAAGATTGTTGATTATTTTATCATTCGTACCTACGCCTATCCCTAAGAGAAATAACAAGAGAAAAATAGCGAATGAGGTTAAAATGCCCACAACTTTTATAACTTTTGGGCGGTTTCCAATAAATAGGCCAATTCCTATTCCTAAAATCATAATAGATAGGACAATGATGATGTCGAGTAGCATAATTGAATCAGATATTATCAATCAATAATTGAATTGTTTCGCAAAATAAACAAAATACACTGCAAAGATTTATGTTGCATTGAAAAATATTGAGCGAAGTTAATTAAAACCCCGCTCAATAAGCCAACTACTTACTTATGAAAAAAAAAGCTTGTTTATTCGATCGCATTATTTGAGTTAATTTCACTTTCAGGAATAGGGAAAAAGTGTGTTGCATCGCTAACCCCTGTTCTTCCGTGATCAGCCATTGTTGTGTTAAGTTTGCCCCAACGTCTCAAATCGTGGAAACGTGTTCCTTCCATTGCCAACTCGCAAATCCTTTCATGTTCAATCTGTTTAGTCACATCCGATTTTGATGATCCGGTCATCGCTGGCATTCCTGCACGAGCTCTTACAACATTGATGTGAGGAATTGCAGCTGACGTTTCATCCAATTCGTTAAGGGTTTCAGCATACATAAGTAAAACGTCTGCATACCGAAGCAATGGAATATTATTCCCAATTGCGGTTGAATAAAATTCATCTTCGCTTTTTGGAAGGTATTTTCTAAAACCAGTCTTGTCATAAGGTACACCGTTGTAATCCCACCATTCTTTGTATGTATAACTGTACACACGCGGATTGGCTGCATCATTGAAATATTCATCATCGAAGAATAGAGTCTCGTACAGACGGTGATCAAATCGGCCATCTGTAGCCGTTTTGCCTTCTTTTTTGAATTCTTGAAGAAGGAAATCACTACCGGCAATCTCATCCCATCCACCTAAACCAGCGGGTTTTAACCAACGGTGATATGGAAACTTAAACCAAGAACCATTATCTGTATTGGTTGATAATTGTAGTTCGAATAATGCCTCGTCAGAGTTTTGGTTTGTTCCATCAAACATAGAGATGAATGATGCTTCTAAATTATCTCCTTTTTTTGCAACAACCGGTTCGAATGCCGTTTTTGCAGCTTTGTAATACTTCGCAGCATCAGAATTGCTTTCACTGGCACAGAATAGGTTTGCTTTACCTAAGAAAGCTAAAGCTGTCCATTTTGTTGCACGCCCCATATTTTCAACAGAGTTACTTTCAGGTAGGTGGATTGTTGCGGTTTCAAAATCTTTGATAATGAAATCCCAGCATTCGGCTCTTTCGCTTAGGCCTTTATCTATGCCGGACAGGCCTTTAGGATAGGCATCACGTAGAATAATTTTTTCCCAGTTTAATAGTAACTTGAGATGGTAATAGCCTCTAAGAAAATGAGCCTCTGCAAGAATTCGATCTTTTGCATCAGTACTAATTTGTTCTTCAGTCATTTCACCAACCTTTTCGATAACCTGATTGGCGTAATTAATGCCTTTGTAGTGGATATTCCAATATTGCGTTGTTTGTGTATTACCTGCTGTTGAATTAAAATTGAAAATAGAGAACCAATCTTCATAGTTTAACGCATCGTTACCCAGTTCGATTAAATCTGAGGGGAATAATTCTACCGTAAATTTTATTTCAGCAAAGCCCCAATAACTGGTTGCACATTCAAGTTGAGAATAGGCTGCAGCAAGTCCTGCTTCGGCATCACTTTCGTTTCTCCAAAAACTCTCTCCCGTTAACTGATCGGGAGATTTCACGTCTAGATAATCTTCATTACAAGCACTGAAAGACAGGCCGATGCAGATGAAGAATAAATATATATATCTGTTCATTTTTTTAGTATTTATTAGAATGATAATTGTATTCCTGCAAAGAATGATTTATTGATAGGGTAGAGACTTCTATCAATACCTGTATTAAGAACATTGCTGCGTCCAACTTCAGGATCGATACCTGAGTAATCTGTGATTGTGAAAACATTCTGAGCATTAAAGTAAATTCGACATTTGTTTACACCTAAACGATTGATCATCGATTTTGGTAGGGTGTAGCCGAGTTCAATATTCTTTAAGCGAAGAAATGAGCCATCTTCAAGGTAGCGGTTTGATTCCCTAGTGTTTAAATTTGCATCACCAAGTACGGCTCTAGGAATATTTGTGTTTTTGTTAGTTTCTGTCCAGGCATTTAGTGAAGAAGCTAAGAAATTTTGCCCAGCTGACATATTTTCTAAGTAATAGCGATTTCCATTATACAGTTCGTTTCCCTGAACGCCATAAAACATCATTGAGAAATCAAAACCTTTGTATGATGCATTAAAGTTGATTGAATAAGTGAAATCCGGAATGCCAGAGCCAGAATAGACTTTATCTTTTTCATTCAATTCTCCGTCTCCATTGGTATCTTTAAAACGAATATCACCAGGTTTAGCACTGGCTTGAAGTAAATCACCTTCTGAATTTTTATGAGCATTTACCTCATCCATTGATTGAAATATGCCATCTGTTTGATACAAGAAGAAAGCGCCAATTTCGTAACCAACTTTTGTTTGTGTTGGGAAATGTGAGTCGCCGTATTTTAAGCCTTCACCAAACAAAGCCTGATCTTCGCTAGATAATGTAACGACTTCATTTTTAGTTGTTGTAAATGTCGTGTTGATACTGTATTTGAAATCACCATCTTGCTTGTAGTAGCCTAATTCGAACTCAAGTCCTTTGTTACTGATTTCACCAACATTTAATATTGGGCTGTCAAGACCTGCAGAACCAGGAAGCTGACGATAAATCAACATGTCTTTAGTCGTTGTGTTATAGTAGTTAATGGTACCGTTGAATTGATTGCCAAGCAAGGTGAAATCCAAACCAAGGTTTTTTGAAATGGTTGTTTCCCATTGCAATTCTCTGTTTTCGAGTCCGGTAGCAATAGAGCCAGTCCATGGATTTGCTCCGGAACCACGTACAGCTCCCAGTTCATAATCGTTACCTGTGCTGATAAGAGCTTGATGATCGTAGAAACCAAGAGTTACCTCATTACCTAATTTACCCCAGCTGGCTCTTAGCTTTAAATTGTCGATAAAGTCATAATCAGACATGAAATCTTCTTCAGTCAATCGCCAGCCAAGTGCTACTGAAGGGAAAGTTCCATATCGTGAATCAGAACCGAATTTTGATGATCCGTCACGTCGAGCCGTTACTTGTAAAAGATATTTGCTGTCGAAAGAATAGTTTACACGACCTAAGATTGATGTGCGGGTATACTCATTTCTACTTCCGTAGGCCGCATAAGTACCTCCTTTACCTGCATTTAAAGTCATCCAGCTTGGATCTAGGAATCCAGCCATTTCATCTTTGGTTTTAACTTCATCACCCTCGGCAGAATAAACGGTGTTTTTACCAGTGACATTCGCCCCAATCCAATTGTTAGTTTTTTTAGAAGCTGTATAACCAATTACTGAAGATACAGAATGCTTGCCAAATTCTTTTTGGAAGTTCAGCAGGTGTTCCATAATTTGAGAGCGGTAGTTGTTGCGTTCTTCACCGTAGTAGATCCAATCTTCACTATCCTTAGGAGATCGGTCGAATTTTGTATGATAACTCCATTTATTATCATTACTATTAATCAAACCTAGGTTGACTTGATAGGATAACCAATCGGTGAATTTTAAACGTCCTGTAATATTTGCTGAAAAATATTGAAGGTCTGTTTCACCTTTCATATTTTGATGATTGGCATATGGATTGGCATTAGCTGGCATATCACCAGAAGTTAGTTGCACATCACCATTTTCATCAAACGGATTGATTAAAGGCGTTAGTTTATATGTATCAGATAATGAAAACTTCTGTCCTTCAGAGTTTGTTTCTGCATACGAAATGGTAGCATCTACACTTAAGCGACCTTTGGTCATACCTAATTTAGCACGAAGCGTTTTTTTAAGATAGTCACTACCAATTAAAGTTCCTTCTTCATCGTTCCAACTGCCTGATATGCCATAGTATCCTAGATCGTTACCTCCATTAATACTTAAATTGTAATTTTGTTGAAGAGCTGTGCGTGAAACTTCATCCTGCCAGTTTGTATTTGCAGTGATTGGAGAAGTAACATAATCAGGTAGCGCTTTTTTGTCTGCATCAGCTGCATACATATTGTAATTGTCGTACATCATTTTGTGTACCTTAACATAGCCTTCAGAATCTAACAAGTCCAGCTGGTCTATAGCTTTAGTTTGTCCGATATGCATATTAAAGTCAACATTGATCTTACCCTTTTTACCTTTTTTTGTTGTGATTAAAACCACCCCATTGGCTGCACGAGAACCATAAATAGCAGCTGCAGCACCATCTTTAAGAATTTCAAATGATTCAATATCATCAGGGTTTAGTAGAGACATTGAACCTGGAAGTCCATCGATAATGTATAAAGGTTCGTTGTTCCCAACAGTACCAATACCACGAATTGTAATACTTGATCCAGCACCTGGTGCTCCACCATATTTGGTAATTGTAACACCAGCAACTTTACCTTGCAAAGCGTTTACTGCATTTGACGATGGTGTCTTTTTTAGATCTTCACCTTTCACCGAAGATACAGCACCTGTAAGATCACTCTTTTTCTGAGTGCCGTAACCCACAACGACAACTTCGTCCAGTCCCAGGTTCTCAAATTCTAAAATGATATTTAGACTGTTGCTTTTAACAACCACTTCTTGAGTTGTCATTCCCACAAATGAGAAAATAAGAGTTTGGCCTTCTTCTGCTTGAATAGAGAATTTTCCATCGAAATCGGTACTTGTTCCTATCGCTGTTCCTTTAAGTACAACTGAAACACCTGGGATTGAAAGACCATCATCTGCTGAAGTGACAATACCCGTTACGGTATTTTGTTTTTGTTCAACACCATTGAAACCAGAAGTTTGTGAGGCTTTCACCAGAATAGGTGAAAATAGAATTGCCACGATGCATAGTTTCATGAGCCATGAAACACCGCGTTTTTGCGCATAGTGGAAGGGCGCAAAAGAGTTTGCATTTTTTTTCATAAATTTAGGTTCGTTAAAGTTAATGGCAGTTGTGTTCTTTTTTGCGATGGAAACAACTTAGCCTGTTTAATGTTTGGCAGGGATTGTTGGTAGCTTTCTCTGCCTTTTTTTGCAATTATATTTTGCTGTAGAGCTGATCGTGATGAACAATCGATCTCAATTTTTACGGTTTTCTTAATGGGTGATTTCATCCTGATTTAGGATGTTGTGAGAGATCTCTAGTGTGGTGAATTATTAGAGATAAGAGAGCTTTTTGTCTAGTAAATCCAACATTCATACAAACCCTTGTATGACCTGTTGTGCTGTTTGTAAAATTTTGCTAGTTTAATCATAATTACCAAAACTGAATTTGTTAATAGTAGCTATCTTTAATTTGTTTGATACAAATATATAAAAATACCTACCAGTTCCTACCAGTATGGCAAATAAAAATATTAATTTATAAAAGCGATTTATTTGTTTTAGCTTGTAATACTAGTTTTTACAGAGGTTTTAATGATGAGAAGAAAATGATTATTCTTTTGTGATATCATATGATTCCAGAAATGTATCTCCATTTTCAGAATTTGCAAGTTGTTTAAATTGTTTGGGTGTGTAGTTGTACTCTTTTTTAAAGCACCTTGAAAAATACTTAGGGTCATTAAAGCCCACATTAAATGCAATTTCAGAAATGGTGTAGTTGTGCTTAACCAGAATCATGGCTGCTTTCTTTAATCTCAGACAGCGCATAAAATCAACCAGGGTTTTGTTGGTAATTGATTGAAATCTACGGTATATGTTCGAATAACTCATATTGAGAGCATTCGATAAATCTTCCAGTTTAAAATCAGGATTAATCAGATTTTTCTCAAGTTCAATCAGGATTGATTCTATAAATTTTTCGTCGGGTGATTCAACTTGAGGGGCATCAGTCTGTGTCAGTAATTCTGTTCTGTATTTTTGAATCAGGTTTTTATGTGATTCAAGAATATTATTGACTTTAAAGATCAGCTCTTTCACATTGAATGGCTTGTTGATGTATTCAATGGCTCCATATTTTAAACCCTCAAGTTTTGATTGAGTTGTATTTCGTGCTGTAAGGAGAATGATTGGAATATGTTGAGTCGTTTTTGTATTCTTCAATTCTTTACAAAGAGAAATACCATCCATGATTGGCATCATGATATCGCTAATGATCAGATTAGGCGTTGTTTCTTTCAAAATAGAAAGGGCTTCTTTTCCATTTTCAGCAGTGAATACATTATAATAAGGACTAAAGGTATCTTTTAGTAAAAGCAACATCTCATAATTGTCCTCAACGATTAGGAGTTTAATTTTACTATTAGGATTGATGCTTGGTGTGTAGAGATCTTCCTTATTAGAGTCATCAGTTTGAATCATCTCACTTATATCTGTTTTATTGATGATCTCATCGGCATTTAAATGTTCACATCCTAAAGGAATTTTTATACTAAATTCAGTCCCCTTGTTTACGGATGATACGACATTGATTTCACCCTTGTGCAAAGTAATAAGTTCTTTAGTCAGGGCGAGTCCAATTCCTGTTCCCCCCACTTCTTTTCCTTCCTTTGACTGGTAGAACATGTCAAAAATATGTTTTAGATTTTCTTCATCTATTCCAATACCCGAATCAGATATTTTTAGAAAGAAATCTTTATAGCTGCTTTGAATTTTAAATTGAATATGTCCTTCACGTGGGGTGAATTTAAAGGCATTAGCGAGTAGGTTATAGATCACATGTTCCAGTTTCTCCTTGTCGTACCAAAGCATAATATCATCTTGTTTCGATTCAAAAACAAAGTCAATATGCTTAAATCGTGCTTGTTCTGTAAAAGAAAGTGCTATGTTTTCGCAATGTTTCGAGATATTATTTTCACTTGCGCGTAATTGTAGTTTGCCTAATTCGCGATTTCTTACGGTCATTAACTCAAGTGCAATACGCGACAGGCGTTGGGCGTTATTATGAATAACCTTTAGGCGTTGTTTTAAGAGAAGGTTGCCTTCGGCTCTTTCTATCATATTTTCGATAGGAGCCATGATGAGGGTTAAGGGAGTCTGAATTTCGTGCGACATCTTTGTAAAGAAATTCATTTTCAGAGCATAGAGTTCGTTGTTCTTTTCATTTTGCCATTCTTCCAGCATGAGTTTCTTTTTCAGTCGGGCCCACATAATCGAGTAGCGAATGATAAAAAAGAGAGCAACTATCAGCGCAAAAGTGTAGATTATATATGCCCACCATCTCTGCCAAAGAGGAGGGAGAATCCTGATTTGCATGGCTTGTGGGGCAATATCCCAGTTATTTCTTTTTGTTCCTGCTTTTACTTCGAAGGTATAATCCCCATATGGAATATTGGTGTATGTTGCAATTCGCTTATTTTCAGTAGTGATCCAGTCTTTGTCAAAGCCCTTTAGTCGATAGGCGTAAAAATAATTGGGATCCAAATGATCATTAATCACCGAAAATTGGAAAGAAAATGAAGTTTGCTTGTGATTAAATTCTACCGATTTGATATTTTCTATTCCATCTATCAATTGGTCAGGGATAATCTCGTTAGCATCTCTATTTACGACTTTAAGATGGTTGATTTTCAATCGGAACTTTTTTGTGTTGATTTTCATCTGTGAGGGATCAAAGAAGTTTAAACCTCCAACGCCTCCAAAATAAAGATGATTATTTTGATCTTTACTTGCGCTTCCTGAAAGAAAAGAGTTTTTTAAAGTTCCGTTTTTCCAGCCATAAAAATAGTCTTCGTGTTTTTGCAGATCCAGATGTGAAATTCCATTTGATCTAGACACCCATAGATTTGATGAATCGGTGACAAGGACTGCCGATACCCTGTGAAGATCTTCATTACTAAAGCCCTCTATTGGAATTGTTTTTTTCTCTGAAAGACTAAATTTTATCAATTTGGAATAGGAGTTTATCAGATAGAGATGACCATGAAGGTCTGCAGCACCATGTACAACACTGTTCTCGGATAAATTGTTTGTATTTGCTAATTTATATGTGGTAAATTTAGATTGGTTTAGTGTCTTGTTTTCCTGAAATAAACAGATACCTCCTTCGAACATACCGACCCACAATTGGTCAAATTCATCTTCGATAAATACTTCGGGAACACTCCCTTTTAGTCCATTTTTATTGTGGGGAAAAAATGCAATTTGTTCACCACTTAAAGAGAAAATTGAGATGCCAATATTACTGCCAACCCAGAGTCTGTCTTTTTTGTCGATATGTAAAGATCTGACATCAGTGGCAAGTTGTCCCTTTCCATTTGTTACATCAACGGATTTAAAATAATTTGTCGTTGTATTAAAATACATCAAGCCATTGAGGTATGTTCCGATCCATTTATTATGATTTTTATCTTCGACCATTGCTTGAATGTAATTGCCTTTTAAGCCGTGTGCACTCTTTGTTTTTGCAATGTATTGTTTATTGGTGTTAGCTTTCTTATTTATTTGGGTAATGCCTTCTCCGTCTGTTCCGATCCATAAATCACCATTTTTGCAATTGAGAATAGATAGAACGCGAGTTGGTGAACCTGAAATACTACCGGAATGATAGCCAACTGTTGTTGATTCGTTTGCCAGAATATTAATACTTCCATAGTTTGTAAAAACCCAAATGTCATTATTCTGGGTCTCTCCAATACCAATTACCGTGTTACTTTGAAGTGAGAATTTATTGGTTTTAGAATGGTTGTAGATTTTGATTTGTTTTGTTTTTGGGCTTACCCGGTACAATCCTCCGCCATCAGTTCCAATCCAAATCAGTCCTTTGCTATCTCGAAACATTCGAATAAGCATATTGGTTGGAATAAAATGTGATGTTTGGGCTTGATTATGGAAGTGTTCGTAGGATTGATTTTCTAAATTATAATAGAATAAGCCATAGAGTTCTGTCCCTATCCATAAATTACCATCAAAATCGGTCGTTAAGATTAATTTATTAAATGGGTTGTTGAATGGGCCTTTTAGTTCAGTCAGTTTTTTGTTTGAAAGATCACCCTTAAAAATCCGACCTTTATTTGTACTGAACCAAACGGAGTTGTGCTTTGCCATTGAAATGGACGTAATCGTTTCATTGGAGGAGTGAATATTGAATTCGGTTCGAGTCGAGTCAATTAAAGATAATCCGGTGAGGGTTCCAAAATTACTACCCAACCAAAGTCTGCTTGAATCGATACTGAAGGCTTCAAAATATTGATGTTCCTGAAGGGGGTGAAAATCAGAAAACTGAGCATGAAATTTACCCGATGTCATGAGTTTGGAAATTGAACCCAGTTTGGATACACCCCAAATATGTCCCTTTTGATCTTTTCTTAGTCCCAATGTTGAACTCTGCGGAACCTTTTGACCAAAAACTTCCTGAAATGGGTATTTGCGGTATTCATAACCGTCAAAGCGAAGAATGCCCAGATGAGAGTTTAGCCACAGATAACCTAAAGAATCTTCAATCACATTTGTAGCAATGGTATTCTGACGATCGACTTCAACATCCAGATGAATAAAATTCGTTGATTCTTGTGCTTTGGAAAATAAAAAAGAATGACATATCACTATAAGCAGAATGAGCTTAATCAGTTGTGAATTGTTCTTTGTCATGAGGGGTGGTTTAGGTTGTTACTAACAAAACAAAAATAGAAATCTGGCTGTCGTCTTCCAAGTAAATACCGGTGAATGTCTGCAAAAAAAAACGCTGTATGTGTTTCTGATATAGGCTTGTGGAAAAATGTCTACCAATTAGCCTAAAATGTCCACTTTTTTAATAATGCAATTCTACAATTTTGGAACACTCATCATCAGGCAAGTCGACTAACATGAAATCTTGTGTGGTTGATGATGAAAAAAAAAACCTAATTAAAACAAAAACCTCTATGAAAAACATTTTGTTGACTATTTGTTTGTGTGTGTTGGGGCTTGCCTCGTATGCACAGGACGGAGTCGTTAAAGGAAAAATTTTGGACAGTAGTGGACTACCTCTTCCGGGTGTAAACATCTTGGTAAAGGGAACGACCAATGGAACCTCTACTGATTTTGATGGAAATTATGAGTTGAAATGCGCTATGGGAGATGAGTTGATTTTTTCTTTCATGGGATTTAAAACGCAAACGATTACTGTCGAATCCTGGCTTATCAATCGTACTCTCGAAGATGATGCTGAGATGCTCGATGAGTTGGTTGTTGTTGGTTATGGTGTTCAGAAGAAGTCAAATATGACCGGATCTGTTACCAATATCAAGGCAGATGATCTAAAGTCGGTGACAACACCGAATATTGCCAACATGCTACAAGGGAAAGCAGCCGGGGTATATGTAAGTGCAAATTCAGGTTTGCCAGGAGCGGCACCAAAAATTAGAATTCGAGGTAAATCAACTTTGAGTGGTAGTGTTGACCCTCTTTGGGTTGTTGATGGTGTGATTCAATCTGAAGCTCCGGATTTGAATGCTCAGGATATCGAATCGACAACTGTCTTGAAAGACGCTTCGGCAACGGCACTATATGGTTCACGTGCAGCTAATGGCGTAGTTCTGGTAACAACACGAAGTGCAAAAGAAGGTCAGTCTAAAATCAACGTTTCAGTTAAGACAGGTGTTAGCCAATTATCATTGGGCAATTTCTCTATGATGAATGCTGCTGAAATGACAGATTACATTAAATCTTTTGGAAATGGATATGCTGATCTTGATTGGTTTACTGAGGATGCTCAGGCAATTGATACCGATTGGTTTGATGAAGGTACAAAACTGGGTGTCGTTCAGGATTATGGCATTTCGTTCAGTGGTGGAAATGACAAGATGAAGACTTATATTTCTGGGAACGTATATGATGAGTCAGGTGCCGTAAAGGGCTATGATTATACACGATATTCTGGCAGAATGAATGTTGATTATAAAATTAGAGATTATTTGACTTTACATCCAAAAATGAGTTTTACGTATAAGGATATTTCTGACAAACAACAAGGTGTTGGGGAAATGTTTTTGAATATGCCATACGATCGTCCTCGCGATGATAATGGTGATATCATCAATCCTAAAGATGAAAGTGTCGGTTGGATTGGTCGTGACAGAAGTAATTCTATTTACGATTTGCAGTGGAACTATTCGGAGTCTTCAACTTTAAAACTATCTCCTTATTTAGGTTTTGATGTCAATATTGCTCCGGGTTTAACTTTTGTATCATCGAACAGTTTCGATTATCAGCATCATAATTCAATGTCTTATACCGATCCGATGTCCAATTCAGGGAAAAATGATAAGGGAGCAATATCGAATTATCATTGGAAAAGTATGAATCGTTTTTCGAATCAGTTGTTACGATTTACAAAATCGATAGATGAGCATTTCTTTACCGTGATGGCTGCTTATGAGTACAACGATTATAAATGGTCAACAACAAAAGCTCAGAAAAATGGTATCGTATCGGGTACCAGTATTTTAGATGCAGGTGCTGAGATGAAGAATATTGAAGGATCTCAGGATAAGTATGCCTTTAAATCTTATTTGTTTAATGCCAACTATTCGTATGCATCTCGTTATATGGGACAGTTTTCTTTCCGTCGAGATGGTTCTTCTAAGTTTGGTAAGGATACGCAGTTTGGTAATTTTTATTCGATTAGTGGGGGATGGAACATTCATAATGAAGATTTCTTTGACATCAAAGAGATTAATGTGTTGAAATTTCGTGCCAGCTATGGTGTTTTAGGTAATACTCCTAGCGATTATACGGCTAGTGGTAAAAGTAATTATCATCCAAGTAAGGAGCTTTATTCAATTACGAATCAGTATAATAAATATCCTGTGGTTTCAGCCGATCAGTTAGGCAACGATGATTTAACCTGGGAAAAGACTTATAGTACAAACTTTGCTCTTGATACCCGTTTTCTTGATCGTTTTGATATCAATATGGAATATTACATTAAGGATACTAAGGATCTTCTGTATTATGTGACTTTACCAGCTACAGCAGGATTTAAAGGTTATTGGGAAAATATTGGAGCCGTTAAAAATCAGGGGTTTGAATTCATGTTTGGAGCGGATATTTTTAAAGGAACTGATAATGGTTTTGCTTGGCATATTGATGCCAATATTGGCATTAATACCAATGAAGTTCAGGAATTGTATCAGAATAAAGACTACACATCGGGGAATAAAATCCGACGCGAAGGTGAAGATATCGATACCTGGTACATGCGTAAATGGGCTGGTGTAAATACCGAAGATGGTAAGCCTCAATGGGAAATCGTTGGTGAAGATGGTGAAAAAACATTAACAAGTAACTGGAATGATGGAACTATACAGATGGTAGGATCAGCTACGCCTGATTACTTTGGGGGTTTATCTTCGGTTATGACATACAAAAACTTTAGTTTAAGTATGAATATGGATTTTGTTCAGGGAATTGATATTTATAACTCAAGCCGAGAATTGTATGATAATGACGGTGCTTATGCAAGTTTTAATTCCATGTCATTAAAATCGGGATGGAGCAGATGGACAAAACCTGGTGATAAAGCAACTCATCCTCAAGCGATGAATGGGGGTAATAGTCTTTCCAATAAGACATCATCTCGTTATTTAGAAGATGGTAGTTATATCAAGTTACGCAATGTGACCTTGAATTATTCGTTCGCAGGTTTAAAAACAAAGACTTTTTTGAATAATCTAAGTGTTTACGCTTCAGTTGAAAATGTGTTTACGATTACTGACTTCTCGGGTGTCGATCCTGAAGTAGGTGATGAGAATTCTGAAGGTGAGACTTCTCAGTATGGCGATTATGCAATTCCAAGACGATTTATGTTTGGATTTAACTTCTCGTTCTAGAAGATATAGTTGTTGTAGTCATTATATTTCAAATACCAATTGATATAATATCCTAACCAATAGTGTTTAGACAAATGAAGTTTTTCTTCAATATTTTAATGTCTCTAAGCTTTTGCAGGATACTAAATTTTAAACAAATGAGAAAAATATATAAATATTTTGCTGTTTCACTATTCGCACTTGGTCTGAGTTCTTGTGAACTGGACATGGTGCCGTATGAGACAATTGAAAAGGACGATGTGTATTCATCGGAAAATGCTATTGAAGCATTAACTCTTGGAAACTATGCTATTTTAAAGGGATCTGGAATCGCTGATGGTCAATCATGGGTAAACAATTACTTTCGATTTGGAGAGTACTCCGGAGATAATGTAGCTCTAAGTGGATCGACGACTGACCCATTGTTTTACATCTATAATTTTAAACGTCAAGCAAAGGGGGATAGAAAACAGTCTGTATGGACAGCTGCCTATAAAGCGATTGTTGGTTGTAATATCGTAATCGATAGGGCAGTAGAAGGTGAGAGTGCTGAGATGGACAATGTGATTGGTCAGAACTATTATTTACGTGGAATGCAATATTTCTATCTGACAACACTTTTTGGTCGTCCTTATAATCAAAGTCCTGAGACAAATTTGGGTGTGCCTATTAAGCTGTCTACTGATGTTAACGATCAGCCTTTGCGTTCAACTGTAAAGGAGTGTTACGAGCAAGTAATTGCAGACCTAAAGAAAGCAGAATCGTTAATGCAGTCTGAAAAGTCGGCTAGTTATGCTACAAAGGAAGCGGCACAGGCTTTATTATCACGCGTTTATTTATATATGGGTGATAACGATAATGCTATCGCTTATTCTGATTTAGTAATTAATTCGGGTCGTTATTCTTTGTTATCGAAGGATGATTTAAGGGTTTATCCAACTTTTACACCTGATGAGAATCCTGAGACAATTTTTGCTTTGCGTTTTGTCGATGGAGCTGATAATTCAGGAGAATGGGACGATTGGTATGCCTTTTCAGGTATGTATGCTGCGGTTGATGCTGAAGGGAAAGCTTCATTAGATGGTTCTGGTTGGGGTGAATTGTATGCATCTGTAACTTACAGAGATATTGTTGAGGAATGGCCTGATGATGCGCGTTCAGCCTTTGTAACGTCAATGGTTTTAGACAAAAACTCTGAAGACCTTTGGGGTGTTTGGTATGGTTTAAATTCTTATAAAGATTCGGATTCAGATGAGCAGAAGAAATTGAATGGTCTTTTGTTTCATCAGGATTCAGTAAGTGCTGATCGTACTGTTTTGTATCAAAAATTAGCTTCTGATCAGGGAACTAAAAATATGGAAGTGCCTATTACTACTGTTGTTGATGCAAAAACAGGAGTGACGAATTATTCTGTGATACCGTATCAGATTAATAAAGAAACAGGAGCGACACAGTTGTTAAGTGCTCCGGTTAAGTTACGTATCAATCAGAAGTTGGCGACTCGTCAAACTTATCCTAAATATTTTATTACAAAATGTTCGGGGCAGGAGAATAAAGGTCATTTGTGGTCTCCAATTATCTCTCGTTTGGCTGAAATTTATTTAAATAGGGCAGAAGCTTATGCTAAAAAAGGTGATATTGGTAATGCTCTTGCGGATGTAAATATCGTTAGAACAAGAGCTATAGGACCAGAGGCGGCCTATACACCTGCTGATGTAACAGCTGAAATGAGTCTTCTAGATTTGGTTTTAAAAGAGCGTCGTTTGGAGTTGGCTTATGAAGGCCATCGTAAGTTTGATGTTTTCAGAAACAATAGAAATCTGGATAGAGCTTATCCGGGAACTCACCTTCGTGGTAACGATCCTTTTTTCGAAGTTCGATACGATTCCAATGAAATTATAGAGTATATTCCTGAGGGAGAAATATTAGCTCAACCAGACTTGCAGCAAAACCTGTAAGTTGATTTTTTCAGGAGAGGTTTTAGGACTTCTCCTGAAATTTGATTAGTGGAATGGGGTTATTGAATTGAGGAACCGGAGCGTGAGATGAAATAATTGTGTAATCATAGATACAATGAAGATTAATACATATACAAAACTATTTTTATTGCTGTTGACTCAGTGCCTATGGGCGTGCTCGTCTTGCTCTAAACAGGATTCTTATACGAAAACAAATGATGACATGCTTTTGAGTGAGCTCAAAATAAGTGTCCCATTAACAGGAAATGCATGGTTGGTTGACGATGTTTCTTTAAATGAGAGTATGATTTCGGAGAATGGTTTAATAAACTGGACAAAAGAAAGCTCTCTGATCAGAACCTTTGTTAGAGTAAACCGAAAAGGTCAATTGAGTCTGGGTTTAAAGGCCAAATCTTTGAAAGGGACTTCAGTTGTGAGAGTTACTATCGGAGATGAATTCAAAGAAATTACAATCAAAAATCAAACTTCTGAAATTGTTCCTGTTGGACGATTTAATGTAGCTAAGAAAGGTTACGTCCAGATTGATATACAAGGTGTGTCAAAAACTGATCAGTATTTTGCTGAGGTTTCACACTTGGTTATTGGTGGAGAAGCCACTTTGGATGGAACTGATTTTGTCAAGGATGACTTTTACTGGGGAAGACGTGGACCATCAGTCCATTTATCTTATCAGATTCCGGAAGATGCGGGAGATATTCGTTGGTTTTATAACGAAATTGAAGTGCCTGAAGGAAACGATGTCATTGGTTCGTATTATATGGCCAATGGTTTTGGTGAAGGTTATTTTGGTATTCAGGTCAATTCTGAAATTGAGCGACGTATTTTATTTTCGGTTTGGAGTTCTTATGTGACGGATAATCCGAATGATATTCCCGATGACGAGAAAATTACGTTGTTGAAAAAGGGTTCCGATGTAAAAACCGGTGAATTTGGCAGTGAAGGTTCTGGAGGACAAAGTTATCGAGTATACAATTGGAAAGCAGGGAACAAGTATCGTTTTCTTTTGGGAGCTAAACCCAGTGTCGATAATTCCACTGATTATACAGCCTACTTTTTTGCGCCAGAGATAGGTAAATGGGAATTGATTGCCAGTTTCCGACGACCTAAAACGACAACTTATATTACTAATGCCCATTCATTTCTCGAAAATTTCATGACCGAAATGGGGCAGTTTACCCGTATGGGTACCTATTCCAATCAATGGTTCAGAAACACAGATGGAAAGTGGTTCGAAGTGATTGATGCTAAATTTACAGCGGATGCTACTGCTCGTAAGAATTCGCGTTTGGACTATGCGGGTGGTGCAGAAGGGACTTGTTTCTTTTTAAAAAATTGTGGGTTTTTTAGTGACAAAACAACTATGGATACTTATTTCAAAAGAGATGCTATAGGTGAAGCACCTGTTATTGATTTTAAGAATTTACCATAGACCATGGAAATCATGCAGTGGTTAGTAATTAGAGGAGATGAAACCGAAGAATAGGTTTGGTAGCTTTTGTAAATGGCTTTAGGTTGAGTCTCCTCTTTTTTTTAATATAGATTCAAATAAAGTGAATATAAGCTGATCTTAAAAGGGTCGGCTTTACTCAATTTTTAAAAGAATGACTTTTTTTGTTTAGATTGGTGAGATTAAAAGTAAAAATAATAGGCCTGATTGCGATGCTTGGACTGTTTGCCTTGTATCGCTCAATTGAAAAGTTGGATATCTACACGTCGACTGATTCATATTGTATTAGTTGTCATGTTCATACATCTGCAGATCATTCCTGGGAATTGTCGTCACATTATAGTACAAATTCCATAAAGAGGACTGCCTGTGTTGATTGTCATTTGCCTCCCAAAGAAAGTATAGACTATTGGCCTCAGAAGATAAAAGCCGGAACAAGGGATTTGTATAGCTATTATTTTAAAGATCGCGCTAAGATTAATTGGGCTGAGAAATCGGAAATTGAAAACGCAGTAAGATTTGCCCCAAAAGAATCTTGTATGAACTGTCACGAGAACCTGTTTCCATTTGATTTATCTAAGAAGGGCGAAAAGGCACATTTGTATTATCGTAGAAATGAAGCTGATTTGCATTGTATCAATTGCCACAAAGGAGTTGGTCATGGAGATTCTAAAACCATGTATGAACCCAATACCTTATTTCTAAAACGTCAGGAGAATATCGAGCCTATTCATACAAGGTCAGCAAAAGTAGAGGGGTTTAAAAACTATATTGAAACCATTCCAGGTTCATCTGTTTCTTTTGATATGATTGCTATTCCATCAGGAGAATTTGAGATGAGCATTTATCCTAATAATAAATTCAAACACGCGCCCCTTGTTCGAAAGAAGATTTATTTGTCGTCCTTTTTTATGGCTAAAGTAGAATTGACTTGGGATGCTTATCGGGCTTTTTTAACCGATGTGGAATCAGAAGGACGAGAACAGGCTCAGGTTAACGATTCAATTGAGATTGATGTGATAAGTGGCGCAACACCACCGTGGGGGGATCCTGCTCAGGGATGGGGAATGGGCCATCGTCCTGCCATAAGTATGACCTGGCAGGCAGCTAATATCTATTGTCGGTGGCTTTCAAAAAAAACAGGGAAAACATACCGTTTACCAACTGAAGCAGAGTGGGAATATGCCTGTAGAGCCAATTCTGACTTACAAGATAATTGGACTGATGAGGAGATCGCCAATCGAATAATATTTAGAGACAATTCTAAAGGGAAAACGCACTTGCCCGAAGGCATGAAAGCTAATGCATTTGGTTTGGTTAATATGCTGGGTAATGTTAAAGAATTTTGTTCGGATTGGTATGCTGATAATCCTTTTGAGAATGATTCATTTGTAGTCAATCCTGAAGGTCCGGAAACTGGGACAGAAAGAGTTATTAAGGGTGGATCGTATCGGTCTGGTAAAGAGGATGTTCGTGCTGATTATCGGGAAAGCACACAGCATGATAAATGGTTGAGAACCGATCCCCAAATGCCCAAAAGCATCTGGTGGTATTCCGATTGTCGGGATGTGGGTTTTAGACTGGTTTGTGAATGGGATGGAGACAGTAAAAAAACAATAAATGAATATTAGATCTTTTTGAACGATGAATATAGCTAAAAACGCAAGACGTGAATTTTTGAAAAATGCCAGTACTATAGGCATGTTTTGTGCACTTGGTGCTACAGGTCTTATTCAATGTGAATCTAAAAAAGAGAGGTTTTATACCTATCCACCTTTACTTAATCAGGCTCCTGATGGGCCAGTTTTGAGAGCGGGGCTTATTGGTTGTGGCTACCGGGGAACGGGGGCAGTTCTCAATTTTCTGAATGCCGGACCCAATTTGGAGATCACTGCTCTAGCTGATGTTTTTATCGATAAAATAGAGCTCTGTAATAAGATACTGAAGGAGAAAAAGGGTTTTGAAGTCCCACAAGAATATTGTTTTGTTGGATTTGATGCTTTTGAAAAGGTGCTTGACAGTGGTGTGGATGTGGTGATTCTTGCTACTCCACCTAATTTTAGACCGGAACATTTGGCTGCTTGTGTTAAGGCGCGTAAACACGTGTTTATGGAGAAGCCCATTGCCGTCGATCCGGTTGGGGTTAGGTCAGTTATGATATCGGGAGAAAGGGCGGATGCTTTGGGGCTGTCAATTGTGACGGGTACCATTAAGCGTCATCAAAAAGATTATATTGAAACCTTCAGGCAAGTTGCAAAAGGTGAGATTGGAGATGTTGTATCGGCCAACAGCTATTACAATGTGGGGAAACTATGGCACAAGAAGCCTAAATCAGAATGGACTGAAATGGAAGCCATGATTCGTGATTGGGTGAATTGGTGTTGGCTTTCGGGCGACCATATTGTGGAGCAAAATGTGCATAATCTTGATACCGTAAATTGGTTTGTGGGCAAACATCCAGTAAAAGCAGTGGGCTTTGGGGCTCGTCACCGTCGATTAACAGGCAATCAGTATGATATGTTTAGTGTGGATTTTCTTTACGATAATGATGTGCACTACCATAGCATGTGCCGACAAATAAACGGTTGTGAGAATAATGTGTCGGATCAAATTAGAGGAACGCAGGGGTATACGAATTGTAAAAATACCATTTATAACCACGACTCGAGTATTAAATGGGCATTCGATTATGGCAATAAAGATCAAATGTTACCGATAAGTCCCTATGATCAGGAACATATTGATTGGGTGACCGCCATCAGAACAGGTCAACCTGTGAATGAAACACAAGCTATTGCTGAGTCGACTATGACAGGTATTATGGGACGAATTTCTGCTTACACTGGCAAAGAAACAACTTGGGAGGAGATGATGAACTCTGACATATATCTTTCTCCAAAGCATTATAGCTTTGGAAAAGTTGATGTGGATAAATCTGTTCCTGTACCTGGTTTGTAAATGAGCATAATGTTAAGTTTTTATTGCTGTTCTATGTAATAAACGAATTGGGAGATCAATTGTATAAAAATGTGTATAGGTTTAGTGATGTGGCAATAAACATCCAAATCACATAAGGGACAATTAAAATTGATTTAAACCCGAGAGCTTGTTTGTAATAAACAAAGAAAAATATGATGAGTAGTAATAGTGAAATGATAATCATTAATCCTCCAAGGATATTGTGATAGTAAAAATAAACAGGTGCCCATAGGCTGTTTAAGAGCCATTGTAAACTATATAAAATGATAATCTTTTGAGTCTTTTTTGTGGATTGAAATAAATAGCTCATGTAATAGGCAAAACAGATCATAATAAAAGTCCAAGCTATGCCAAATAACCATCCGGGTGGAGTCCAGGGCGCTTTATTTAAGTGCTGATACCAATTTGAAGGGACACCATCACCTGTGAAAATTCCAGCTATAAATAATGCCGTAAAATTGAGTATGAGGAATAGAGTTAATTTTTTGTTCATATATGATCTTTTATTTGGTTAATTGTTTAAGTAGCCCTCTGAAAATAAAGCCGTGAAAGGGGTAGATGATATACCAATACAATCTGCCAGGTAAACCTTTGGGACGATAAGTTGCAGTTTGAATGAGTCTATTGCCATCAATTTTAAATTCAAGCCAGGCTTCTCCAGGAAGCTTCATTTCTGCAAAAAGGAGTAGGCGCCCTTCCTCTTTATTCGCGTAGAGCACCCGCCAAAAGTCAACAGCATCTCCTGCTGTTAATTTATCTTCGTTTGTACGTCCTCTTCTTAAACCCACGCCACCAACAAGACGATCCAAATAGCCTCTGAATTTCCATAGATGATTTGCATAGTACCAGCCGGTTTTGCCACCAATTCGCCATATTTTATCCAAACAAGCTTGTCTGTCAGCATAAACCCGACTTCGCTGATCGGTTAAGCAACCAAATTTGGGGACGTTAATAAAGTCAGAGATTTTAATATTGAGTCGGCCACTGATTAAGGAATCTTTCCAGCTTGAAACGACCTCATTACTTTCAATTTTTAAAAAAGCTTTTGATAAGGCTTCTTTGTAACTTAGAGGTTTAACATCCAGAATTTGATTGATTTTACTGTCCCTGCAAACGACCTCTATTTTCATACTATTGACTAAGGCGATGGCTAACTTGTAAGAGGTGGTTGTCACAAAATAGAGCCAATAGGATGAGAGTCGAGGTGTCATCACAGGCACAATAATGATTCGGCGTATCAATTTTCGGACCCGGGCATATTCAAGTAACATCTCTTTGTAAGTGAGAATATCCGGGCCTCCAATATCAAAATCGTGATTGTAGGTGTCCGGATTCAGCAGGCTTCTTGACAGGAATGTAATAACGTCCCTAATGGCTATGGGTTGACATTTTGTATTGAGCCATTTGGGGGTGATCATGATGGGGATTTTTTCAACTAAATCCCGAATGATTTCAAAGGAGGCACTACCCGAGCCGATAATGATTCCAGCTCGTAATGTTGTTAAGTTGTATTTGCCTTTTTGTAATTCTAATTCAACATTTCCTCTCGATTTCAGATGTTTTGATAGAACAGATTCATTGATAATACCACTAAGGTAAATCACCTGTTGGGCTTGAGTTTTATTAATCGCTTGTCTGAAATTGATGGCCGACTGTTTTTCTAAAACTTCATAATCGCTTGAAGAAGACATAGAATGAACCAAATAATAAGCCGCAGCGATATCATCAGGAATTTGCCTGAGTGAGGCAGAATCTAAAAGATCAACCTGAATGACTTCGATATAAGGTAAAAGTGATGGAGGAGGATTGAAACGTTTCTTGTCACGAACACAGCAAATAACCTCATGTCCATTCTCAATCAGAATAGGTAGGAGTCTTTTCCCAATATAACCCGTTGCCCCAGTAAGTAGAATTTTCATGTGATTATGTCCTAGTTATAAATAACTTAATTTCAGTATGTTTTGTTCATCTTTAGTATGTCATTCAATATAACACTATTTTGAGGAGTATCCTATAATAGCTGTTTTCAATCTTTTTTATCAGGCTAATAGTTGATTTTTGGATGAAATTATTTATCAATTATAATTTAAACTTATGTAAATTTTGTTTGTGTTTGTGATTTTCATAAATTTGATATTCTTTAGTAAAAAAATGATTTGATGAGGGATAAGAATTTGACCTGACTAATCCCTAAAATAAGGTAAGGCGTAATTTTATAAGTAATATCATGAGTGAACAAACAATTCAAATTGTTGATACCCGAAGCAATGGAATAGGAACTGCAGGTTTTGTATTGGCATTGCTAACACTTTTTTTCGGTTGGATTCCTTTTATTGGCTGGGTAATGTGGCTGTTAGGACTCATTTTTAGTGCCATGGGTATTTCTAAAGCTAAAAAGGTAAATAAAGGAATGGGCTTGTCTGTTGCCGGGTTGATTATTAGTTTGATTGGCGTAATTATGGTTTTCATTATTGCTGGTACTTTAGCGACTATTATAGGTTTGTCAGTTTAAAATATTGGCAGAGCTAATTTTTTATTAATGGAGCATTATTGGATAAATAGTGCTCTTTCGTATTTTTTATGAGTTCATAAACGATTTTAGATTGGATTATCTCTATCAGATGAACTCACAACATGATATTACAACTAGAATGAAGAATTTAATCCTAATCTTGGGTCTGCTAATTACAATTTCCGGTAGTGGACAAGAAGTGAAAAAAGGGAATTGGAATGTCGATTTGGATTTTCTAAAAGTTGAGTTACCAAAGAAGCATAAAGACTTTTACTCAGTAAAGTCTGAAAAAGATTTTCAGTTGGGTATCGATAAAATTTCAGTGCAAATTGATGAGCTGACAAATTTTGATATTGCAGTTAAATTGCAACAACTTGTAGCTGGTTTTGGCGACTCCCATACTCGAATAAGTTGGAATAAATATCTCGATAGAGAGAAGATGCTTCCGTTACATTTGTATTGGTTTAACGATGGCATATTTATATTGCATACAACAAAGAAGAATCAGAAGTTATTGGGGCAGAAAATCACAATGATTAATGATAAACCCATTAAATCAGTTGTTGATTCGTTGAGTACATTAATAACTTTAGATAATGATGCTCTTGTCAAAAGTGTGATGCCTCATTTTCTTATTTCAACTCAGCTTTTGGAATATTTTGGGATTGTAAATAATGAGGGGGTGAAATTGAAGCTCGAGAATCAACAAGGAGAATCCTGGGTTTATAATATACAGCCTGCTCATCTGGATCGGAAGAATAGAGTCACGTTTCAATTTGATTCTTTAGCCCTGTGTCATCGAAATGAAAGAGCTTATTTTTGGGATGAGTATGTGGCCAAGGATAGAATATACTATTTGCAATATAACAAATGTAGGAGTCAGGAAATTGCAAGAAAACAGGGGCATCGTCAAACTGCAAAAAAATTACCTTCATTTAGTAAGTTTAAGAATAGAGTTTTAAAAACCATTAAGGATAAACCCATTGATAAATTGATATTTGACATGCGTTTTAATGGGGGTGGAAGTTCAGTTCAAGGAACTGAATTTATTGAAAAACTTTCTCAAATGAAGGAAATAAACCAAAAAGGGAAGTTGTTTGTTGTTGTTGGAAGAAAAACATTTTCCTCAGCCATTCTCAATGCGATGGATTTTGAAAAGATGACCGATGCTATTTTTGTAGGAGAAGAAACGGGAGGTAAGCCGAATCATTTTGGTGAAGTTAGAAGTTTTAAACTTCCTAATTCAGGTTTAGAAGTCAACTATTCAACTAAATATTTTAAAAAATCTGATAAGTATATCAACACCTTTGCACCTGATTATATTATTAAAGAGAGTTTTATTGATTTGAAAAAAGGGATTGATCCGGTATATAATTGGATAAAGAAGCAATAAATTTATTGTTATTATAAGTTCGCAGTTAAAACTGACAAATGAAATAATCCCGACTCGCATTGCTAGTCGGGATTATTGTTAAAATCTAGTCTGTATTATTTTAATAATAAATGTTGAATTAGATGTCAAAATAAATCATTCAAATTTATTATAGATGTCTTCTAGTTTAAAGGAATTAATCTGGCAACCCAACCACCACCAGGGGCCAATTTAATGGTCAGCTTATCTGTTGCATTAACTGTTTTTACTTCTTTTTTATAATCGATGGCATTACGGTCGGCATTATCACCATCACGATAAAGAATCATTTTATAATTCCCTTCAGCCAAAAAGGATAAGTCAAAGGTTAATTCGCGTTTGTCCCAATCTGTCATAGCACCTATATACCATTCTTTTCCAGTTCTTCGGGCAACAACGATATAGTCTGAGATTTTGGCATTCAGAACTTTGGTTTCATCCCAAACGGATGGCACGGCAGATAGAAATTCCATACATTCAGGCTCTTTCTTGTAGTTCGATGGGGTATCGCAAAGCATTTGTAAAGGGCTTTCGTAAACCACATACATACCCAACTGATGGCATCGGGTTCCCATGCTCATAGGAGTATCAAAAATAGGTTTGTAATCCTTTTTCTGTGCATTATGCATCGCTCCGGGCGTATAATCCATAGGACCAGCTACCATTCTCGTGAAAGGCGTCGTCAGGTTGTGTTCCGGGGTTTGACGCATGCTCCACTTGTATTGCTCACCACCATTCACTCCTTCACGAGTCAACACATTAGGGTATTTTCTTCTGATTCCGCCTGGCTTATAGGAGCCGTGAAAATCAACGAGTAGTTGACGTGCAGCACATTCACGAGCAATTTTATGGTAATAGTTCACCATCCACTGGTCATCTTTATCCATAAAGTCGACTTTAATACCCTTAATGCCCCATTTTTGAAACTGATCAAGGGCCACTTCCAATTGGTCGTCTAGGGTTTTCCAAACCACCCAGAGAATGATACCCACACCTTTTTCTTTAGCGTAAGATGTCAGTTCTTCCATGTCGATTTCAGGAACGATTTTTAATAAATCTCCCAGTTCGTACCAGCCTTCGTCCATAATGATATATTCCAAACCATAGTCTGCGGCAAAATCGATGTAATATTTATAGGTTTCGGTATTGACACCTGCACGGAAATCAACGCCGTAAATATTGTTGGCATTCCACCAATCCCAGGCAATTTTTCCCGGTTTAATCCAGCTGGTGTCATCAATCACACAAGAATCAGCCAGTAACCATGAAAGTTGATTGGTGATTAGGTCGCCGTCATTTTCAGCAATAGCTACATATCGCCATGGGAAAGTCCTGCTACCTTCTGTTTTAGCGATATAATTTTGTCTGCTTCTTACGAATACATCTCTGTCGCCAACCTGCTCAGTTTTATTTGGATAAGCCGGGAATGTTGATACCAGACTGTTACCATTTGCACCATTGAACCACATCCCAGGATAGTCTTCCAGATCGGTTTCACCAATTAATATACTTGGTGCATTTTCCGATGTCATGAGTACGGGTAGAGAACCGAGGTCTTTCGACGAAAGTTCACCCAGTGAGGTGAAATCGTAATACACTTGATTGTTTGAATGGAAGCTTCTTTCCCTGGGCCAGTAAACAAGTTTATTATCAGGGAAATTATACTTGCCAGTTTCCGATTTTACGGTTATTTCACCTGGTAACCGGGTTTCAAAACGGTAAGCAATTCCGTTATCGTAGGCTCTGAATATCAAGTCGAAACTTTGTTTGAAAGACAATTTCAATTCATTGTAATTTTCGATAATGATTTCATTCTTTTCACGCACTTCAGGCCTAAGTTCACGATTAACTGTCGAACTGTTTTTCTTTGTCACAACCGGATTTTCTCCCAGAATAATGCCTCCTTCGAGCTCCATGGCGATTTCTGTTGGGGCAATCAAGGATGTTTGATTGTGTTTGACGGTAAACGTGAGTTTGCTTCCGGTTTGAATGCTGACGCTTATCTTTTTATTGGGCGATTTTAGTTTGTAATCTTTTGCAAATGCCGAGCTTATTAAGAGGCAAAAACTTAATAAGCCAATTAGTTTCTTGTTCATAGGTTCTTCTTATTTATTTAATTCGTATTTTTTACTGGTTTTGCAAGTATGTGTCTATCTTGTTTATAATTAATGTGTTTGTGCTTTTTTATGATATTGTTGATTAATCGGTTAAATATTCATGTCCCAATATTAAAAAAACACTTGCTGTCCAGGTGTAGGATAAATCTCTAAGCCCTTCACCCGTTTTGGCATTGAAATTCTCTGCAAAGCCACTTTTTGAGCATAGGTCGCAAAACCTTTTTGCAATATCGGTTGCCAACTCATGTTCTCCGCATTTATTCAATCCATCAACAATAATCATAGTTGATGGAGCCCATATTGGTCCTTTCCAGTAACCATCATCCTGATAAAGAGGACTGTTAATGTTTTCTGTTGCTAATCCCCATTGGGTGAGATAGCCATTGTTTTTCATCTCATTAATTAAAATTGATTGTATTTCTGATGGCAGTTTGTTCCCTAGAATTATTGGCAAATACGCCATCAAACTTTGACTTTTTTCGTTGATATGACCATTGTCGATGTTTGTTGTTACAAATTTTTTACCGTTCCAAGTATTCGAAATCATTAATGACAACAAATTATCTGATCTGAGCTGCCATTGCTTAGCCTCTACATTGTAACCTAATTTTAAAGCCAAATCATGCAATACATCCATTTGGATGATCAAATAGGCTGATAGATTAGCACTCTCTCGATTTGCACGTTTAAAAGATTCGCCATTAATATCAAATTCACTTCCATTATCCCAGCCTGAATCGTTTCCATGACTATATTCAGGTATTCCATTTTTGTTAGAATCTCTGTGATCAAACCAAAAGTTTGTCCATTTTTTTAGGGAATTGTATGCATATTCTAGTTGAGGAATATTTAATTCTATTTTTTTCATTATTTTTTTTAGAGCCCAGCCATGAATGGGAGGCTTCAAGTATGATGTGATCGTTCTCGAATAGCCGTGTACATCGGGAATTTGTCCGTTTTCATCTTGAGCATCAAACAGTATAATATAATTATCCCATGCGGTTTTTGGCATTTTGTAGGAGCAAGCCATGGCATTAAAACAATGATCCCAACTCCAGATATAATGCATCCAATTTTTTGACATGAGAATCCCAGGTCGCTTGTAATTACCTCCTTTATCTATCACACATGACCACAGAATATACGAAGCAAGTTCTCGTGACTTTTTATATTTTCCTGGTAACGATGGCATTTGGTCTAGCCAATTGTTGAATAAGTCCTGTGAGCTTTTTATACAATCTTCAAATTTTTTATTCACACTCGAAGAATTCCATGTACTGTCTGTTGCCTCAACACTTATTTCATAATCATCATTCCCAGCTAGGGTTGTAAGACAGAATATTTGTTGATCTTTCAAATAATTGATTGAAGCATTTAAGCCAGTGATTATATATCTTGCAACTCCAAATTTGTTGTGGTTTTCAATATGATATACATTCTCACTTTTTTCAGTAATAGTTAATTTTCTATTAACAATAAGAGTACTATCGAGTAATAATATCATTGGCTTATACCAGCCTTTTAATCTGAATTTTTTTTTCGATTCAAAGCAGGCTTGCCCTATTACATTTTCATTATTTAACAATGACATTTCACCTGGGGTAGCAATGGCATTAGGCTCAATAGTATCTGAGTCTGATATGTATCTGATTTTGAATATTGTATTATCAATTCCAAAATCAGAATATCGTATATCAGTTAATGCAATACCATTTGTGTACTGGTTGTTACATACCGAAAAACCAGATTTAGGAAAACTAAAAGGTGAATCCTTTACCTTAAATTCAATAGGTTTATTTTCAGTATCTGTTTTTTTAATACAAGTCTGAAATCCAATTGAAATTGCAAAAGCAAAAAACGGAATTGATAAAGCTTTAATTCTAAGATTCATTTTCAATAATTGTTTATTAAAAAGCATATTTTTTGGATGCTTTTACTTTGTAAGCTCTAGAATTTGTTCTTTATAGGGTGTTGGGTTAGCCGAAATCCAGACCTCTGGTTTTATGTCTAAGTTTTCCTTGTCAAACCCCATAACATAAACCTCAATATCTTTACCAAGCATGCTTTTATCCAAGGGTAAATAGTAAGTGTAATTGCTGTCTTGTCTTGAGTTTACAAATTCCCATGTATTCGATGGAAATGAAACCGCACGATCGGGACAACCTTTATATTCACCGTCTATTTTTGCCGCTGCATAAGCCCCTTCGATACCGTGTTTGCCATTAATGGCGATTGAGAGATACGATCCTTCTGGAATCTCATCCAATTTGAAGCTGGCTTTCCACGTTTTTTGTGTTTCCATTTTCTTTGCGTGAGCAAATAAGTTGGAGGCGGTCCATTTACTTCGGTCCAGCAATTTTCCATCTTTTTTTGCTTCTATTTCAACGATTCTTCCCGGTTGCGACCAAAGTCTCAGGTAACGGATTGGTTCATCGATATTGATTAACATTTCTTCGCCAGCGTAATAGGTGATGGTTTTCCAGTTTCTGAGATCTGATGATACTTCGGCGTAGTTGCCCTCGTCTCTAAGGTGAGGTTGAAGTGAAAAGTCGTTTGGTACTCTAATTATAATTTGATCCAAATCGGTGATGCGTCCCAGGTCAAGACGGAAACATCCTCCCTTAACTTTCTGATCGATATTGTATTTTCTACTAGGCCAAAATCCTGTTTTCATATCGTCATCAAAGAGATTTTTGTCCCATATACCTCGTTCTACAAAAACGGGTTGATTGAAAAAGGCATCTCTGGCTTTTTGTACCTGAGGTATATTTGTAACTCCCGATCGTTTTAGCGATCGAACCTCCAGTGCATTGTTGTCAGCCGCAAAACAAGTTGCTTCGTATAAAGCCTGAGCGTCTTCGGGTGTGTTTGTCTCTTTCAGATCTGCGAGTTTGCGATGAGCTTCTTTTTTCAGTTTTTCCCCTTCGAAGTTGATATTAACTGATTTCCCTTTGATTAAGGCTTGTGCAGGTTTGCCATTGATAGTGGCTGTTTTGTATTTGCCTGCATTTGTGAGTTGTATTTTCGAACGACTACCTGGCATACCCAAAATCTTTATTAATACAGGTTTGTTGGGAACGTTTCGAACGATCTGATAATCTGTCCCTACTATACCGGGTTCGGTATATGGCTGCGAGCTGGCTAAAAGCAGGCAGGAGCGAAAGGGCTCTACCCGAACTTTAACTTCGCTTCCTTTTGAGTAGTGTCCCATTATTTTTTCAGTGGGATGGAATTGTCTTAACTCAATATCTTTATTGGTGTTTAAACCTATTTCTTCATCCAATTTAATGGTGTAGGTAATGGGTTCCCAAGTCAGGTTCGATAGCGTGATTAAACGCGTTTTATCATTACCTCGCGAAACGGCTGATTTTCCATATTTCTCTTCGTTTAGGACTTTCCCATTAACGAGTATCTTTCCATATTTTCGGTGGATGTTGTAGATTCGTGCCAGTTTGGCAAACTCATTATCATTAAGCAGCCAAGGGTTGCCATAAATTTCAGGTGCCAATATCATACTGCGGTTGAATGCCTGCATAATCAGATCGTCATCCCAATAATCGATACAAGAAGAGATACAAGTACCATGATCTTCGGTTAATCTTTTTAAGCCCGGAACTAAACCTCTGTCAAGAGCTCCGGCGCGGTGGTGGGGAGCTGTTGTGTTGTTTGTTGTAAAGACATCGATATAGGTTTCCTGACCTCCCCATAGGAAAGTGGTGGCATAGGGCTTGCTCTTTTTGAGACCCAAACGATGATTTAAAAGAATCAGATCAGGACTGTACTGACGGCATTTAGTCATCATCTCGATAAAAGCATCTTCCTTTTCGGGACGCAAAGGACCACAAACAGCATCGAATTTGAATAGAGCAAACTCATAGTCTTTACAAAGACTGACCATTTGATTAATACGAGCTTGTTTTTCAGATTTTGTATCACCAAAACCATCGGGACCACCCCATACACCTAAACGGGTGTTAATTGATTTGGCTTTTTTGTAAAGCGGATCGAAACCATTGGGAAATTGTTTTTTAAAACGTTCTGAATGAATACTTCCATAAAATCTTTTCCCATCAATCGCACCTGCATCGAAGGCGTAGATGTCCAGAACCATGCCATACTCTTGGTTGAGCCATTTGAAAAAATCAAGATTGATTAGGGTTTGCTCCTCTGTAGTACCTTCGTTGGTATTGTTTATCCATGAAAAATACTGAGCTCGGGAAGGCGTTTCCTCATCGGCTCCGGGAAATACCTTTTCCTGTGCCACAACAGATTGAAAGAGGTATAAGAATAGTATCAGTGCTAATGCTTTGTTCATTTGTTTTAAAATTGATTAATCAGTTTCAAATTTTGAGATGATGATTGCTTGTTTGTTAGATTATTAGGGGTTTGCGGGGTTATTTAACTGCTAAATCTCTAACATTATATTTTAATAAAGTCTCTGGTCCAATACCAACATATTCATGAGGTCTGTTTAAATGTTTTACGCGCCCCGCTATAATATCTTCGTACCAAGCCAACCAAGGGTATTTGTATTTATATGTTTCGGCACTGTGAATTACTAATCCTTGACTATTTTTTTCAGGAAGTTCTGACCCTAAATTTTGATAAAAACCTTCGCCTACAGTATGAAGCCATTCATGACACCATACACCTGGATCATTATTTTTATACCATTGCAATCGGTCATAGACACTATTGCTTCTATAATCGTCGAATTTTACAATCACATAACCTGCCTTAATATCAAGAGCTAGAGGATCGAGCCATGCTAAGCCAAAAAAGTTAGCCGCCATCTGACAGTCTCCATCTTTTTCTCTATAAAAGCAAAAGACGGCATCGTAATCACCAGGCTTAATTTCAGGTTTTAAAGAGGCTATTGTCGAAGGATCAATTAGTAAGCCTGAATTGGATTCATCAAGATTTAAAATTTCTGGGTAGTCTTCTCTAACAAGCTCCCATTTAGTCGTGTTGTATGAGAATTTTTCAAAATGTTCCTTAATACTCCAACAAAAATAATCGTAGGCCTGATCTAGTTCTTCTTTGCTATATGACGATGTACAATCGTCGTGAGCGACTGTCTCAACACCTATCCATAGGGCTTTCCATTTCTTAGGTTCAGGTTGATCCGATTCGGTTAAATTAATCGAAGTGACTTCGTCGGTAATTTCAATTTCTGTTCTTAAATAAGTTCGGGTCTCATCCATCGCTACACCAATAACATGAGTTCCGTTAGGGAGAAAAACTTCTTTGGGTGTTTTGGATCCTATGTATTTACCATCGATATATATATATCCTTCGTATGGACTTGTGATGCTAATTTTGGGAGAACTAATTTCGGTTTTTTCATCATCAGAATTGCATCTGAAAAAACAGAAAGCCAAAATACATAGTGAGTATAAAATATTTAATTTCATTTTTACGTGGTTTTTCGCAAATGATGTTATTCGTTTTTCATTCTGACACCCAAGTCTTTCAATAGAAATAAAGAAAGACTCAAGTGTCATCATGAATTCAATTGCAAATTCTCGTCAGTGTTGTGTTTTATCAGAGTTATTATATCGAATTATCAAACTTTGTTTTCTACCAACCAGGGTTTTGTTCTAAATGAGTAATATCTATTTCAGCTTGTGGAATAGGCCATAGGTAATGTTTGTTGGTATCAAAAACACGAGTTCCCCACGAAAGGGTCACATTTTCACCAGAATCAGGATCAATGTAGCTTAAACCTTCAGGTACACCTGGCATTACATTTTCTGCAATTTTCCACCTTCTGATATCCATTAGACGCAAACCTTCGAATGCTAATTCCACTCTTCTTTCACGTCTGACAATCTCTCGCAATTCAGTCTGAGTCTTGCCTGAAGCGATTATTGGCATGTTAACATCGGCACGTTGGCGGATTTCGTTAATGGCATCGTATACCGATTGATCGATATCATTAGCTTCAATCTTAGCTTCGGCATAGGTTAAAAGAACCTCGGCATATCTAATTAGAATGTAATGGATAGAGCCGTTCCAATAATCACCATTATCAACATCATCTTCGGAAATGTATTTTAACCAGTTGTAGCCCGTGCCTGTCTTGTTCCATTGGCCACTTGTATTGTCTGTTAAGTCGTCGCCGGCTACGATAGTTTTTCCAGGGTAAGTGGCTCCTGGAATGGTATTGAATACGCCATATCTCCAGTCATGACCGGGATAAAGAATGGAATAAGTTAAACGCGGGTCACGGTTTGCATAAGGGTCATTAGCATCAAACAAAGCCGATTCTGCGATTGTCTTTCCATCGGTACATTCGTAACTGTCTACCAGAGACTGTAAAGGACAACCACTACTCCAACCGCCTACTGAGTTAGGGCCGTAGTTTTGCATAGTGAAATTCCATTGTTTCTCTTTTAGCTCCTGAAGGTCAAATATTACCTCAGAATTCCCTATGCCTTCGTAGGTAAACATTTTGCCATAGCTGGGATAAATGGTATAAACACCAAGATCCATCACTTCTTTGGCTGCTGTGGCTGCTTCAGCCCATCTTTCCTGATATAAAAGGATACGAGCCTTGAACGATAAAGCAGCACCTTTAGTAATGCGCCCCACATCCTCACTTGAGTAAGATGTAGGTAAATCGCTGGCCAATATTGTTAATTGGTTCACAAGATCATTAAGAATGGTCGTTTTGTCGGTTCTTTTGCACGCTTCAGAAGCGATCTTTTCACCATCGGTATCAATAGCAGGAGTTGTCTCCTCTGGAGAAATACTAGAGGTTAGATAAGGGACATCGCCAAACAAATACACTAAGTCGAAATAGAAATAGGCTCTAAGAAATTTGGCTTCGGCCAATAAACGTGCTTTATAATCTTCATTAATATCGGTAACGCCATCGGCACCTTCCAATATTCTATTTACTCTTTGAATTCCTCTGTAACGTTCCATCCAACGGCTTTCTACATACCAGTCGTAAGATGAAGCAGTGCCATCAGCTAATCGATATCCAGCATTCCAGGAGTGATGATCCAATGCATTATCGGTTATAGCTTCAATTCGAAGCAAATCGGTTGAGTAACCGTAATCTGTTCCCCAGTTGTTAAAGCCTATAGATGCATAAGCCGCATTAACAGCATACACTAAATCTTTTTCTTGTTTGAAGAAATTTGCAGAGGATACTTGATCACTCGGTGTGCGTTCCAAAAAATCATCGCTACAGCCTGTCAAAATCGACAATAAAGCGATAGCTATTAGTAATATATTTTTGTTCATAATTTTAAAATTAGATATGAGTATGAAGACATGAGGTATCAGATGATTTACAGCTGAGCTTATAAGTTGTGTTAAATAATTATTCGTCAGTGAAAACCTCTCATGCTCGTTTCATATGTGTGTTGCTTAAATCATTAAAATCTCACTTGCACACCCAATGTGTATGTTGATACAGGAGGGTAATAATTTGGGCGACCATCATAAGTTTCTGGGTCTAAACCAGACTCGACATCAGTAATTGTAAACAAGTTAGTACCACCAGCATAAATGCGAAGCTTGTCCAGTTTTAATTTCTCAAGTATTGGTTTCGAAAATGAATAACCAATCTGTAAGTTCTTTAATCTAAGATAAGAGGCATCGCGTATCCAGTAATCGCTATACAGGTAGTTGTTCTTGTTTGAGGCTGCCTGTAATCTTGGGAAAGTTGCATCCGTATTTTCAGGAGTCCAACGATCTAATACTCTTTTTGTTGTGAAAATCTCATAAGCAGGACCTTCGTTAGGAGCGCCATAGAAATAGTTTTCAGCTTTGGCTACACCTTGAAGGAAAGCAGAGAAATCGAAGCCTTTGTATTCTGCTGTCAGGTTAATCCCGTAGCTGTAATGTGGAATTGATGAGCCAATTACCTTACGGTCTTCGTCGTTGATTTCGCCATCGCCATTCTGATCGACTAACTTGATATCACCAGGTCTTAGTTCTGACTGATTAGGCTGAGTGGCGTGCTCGTCAATTTCTGCTTGTGTTTGAAATAATCCGTCAGATTCATATCCATAAAAGGCATTTAATGATTCGCCCTCTTTTTGTATGGTCCAACCGTTAATAACAGGTTCGCTTCCTGCGAAATCAATTAATTCGTTTTTAACATCTGATATGTTGAAGCCTATTGAATACTTAAAGTCGTTAATCGTGTTACGGTGAGTAATTGCAAGTTCCCAACCCGTATTTCTCAATTGACCCGCATTGATTTCCGAGGCATCTAAACCCGTTAGGTAGGAGATAGGTAAAATCATCAACACATCTTTGGTGTCTTTTTGGTACCAATCGGCTACAATCTCTATTTTATTATCAAGTAATGATAAATCAAAACCCAGGTCAATCATTTCACTTGTTTCCCATTTGATATCCGTATTGGCATAGTACCATTGTGCATATCCATTGACCTCATTATCATTAAAATTATAAGGGAAATCGGCATAAACTGTTGAACTAAATTTGTAGTAGCCAATGTTCTGATTTCCTAGTTGTCCCCAGCTGCCTCGTAGTTTTAGGTTGTTTACGATTCCAAGAGAATTCATAAAATCTTCCTCGGTTACTCTCCAACCTGCCGAAAATGAAGGGAACACACCCCATTTATTACCTTTGGAAAAACGAGACGACCCATCGTATCGAACATTAGCTTCGAGTAAATATTTGCCTTTGAAAGCGTAGTTAACACGACCCAAATAAGACATCAATGCCCAATCTTCCTGATAACCACTATTGGTTTGTCCTTCGGCATCACCTGTATTAAGTTCTGCAAAATCATCGCTGTAAAGATTGTTTCGATACCCTTCTAAGCTGTATGCAGTGTACTCTGTCGCTTCTGCCCCTGTTAATACATGAATGTCATGATCGCCAATTGTTTTTTTGTAATCGAGTAAGGCTCTTAAATTGATTTCCTGATTGCTCCAACGGCCATCCCAGAGTTTGCTTGGTGTCCATTTTTGAATGACTTTATCAGGATCTTCGGGATCTCTGAAATCGTAGGCAACCTGGTAGTTTTTGTACTTTTTATTGCTCGTTTTATAAGAAACATCCGTTTTAAGAGTAAGGCCTGATAGTAGCTCAAGATCTGCTCCTACTTTAAGGTTAAGATTCTCTGTTACTGATTCATTCTTTCCACTAACTTCAAGACATGCCAAGGCATTGGTGTTGTCTTTATTTAAGCCGTACACCCCATTGGGGTATTTTAATACTGTAACAGGAGAGGTTCCCACCATTGCCGAAATGGCAGATCCAAGTCTGTTTGGCTTTTCGTTATCACGACGATTGTATGAAAGATCTGCGCGTACTTTAAAATTGTCCTTTACCTGAAAGTCGGTATTCAATCTTAAACCATATTTTTTCGAATTTACATTCTTCAACATACCATCCTGATCCATATGGTTTAGGGATAAAGCAAATTTCGATTTTTCGCTACCACCACTAATCCGAAGCGATTGGTTAAAAATCGGAGCGTTATCAAAGAGTTCTTCGAAAAGATTGATGTAAGGGTAATTAATTGGGTCATCTCCAGCAACTGTTTTCTGGATATAATCATCTGAGTATTTAGGGTCTAATCCTGCATTAACTAAGGCCTCGTTAACCAGGTTTAAATAATCTTCAGCCCCTACAAGCTCAGGAAGAGTAGCAGGAGTTTGCCAGCCGTAATAGCCATTGTATTCCACTTTGAAATCTCCTGCTAAACCGCGTTTTGTTGTAATTAAAATAACACCGTTAGCTGCTTTAGCTCCATATATGGCTGATGCAGCAGCGTCTTTAAGCATCGAGATGCTTTCAATGTCATTAGAGTTTACATCATTTATCGACATTTCTATCCCATCGATAAGCACTAAAGGATAAGTCCCCGATGATATTGAGCCGATACCTCTAAAATTAATATTGAGGTTCTCTTCACCTGGTATACCGCCTCGGTCGATAATAGTAACACCTGTTGATACACCTTGTAAAGCCTGACGAACATCAGTCATTGGTTTTTTCACCATCTCATCGCCCTTTACAGACGTGATTGAACCCGTAAGATTGGCTTTTTTCTGAGTGCCGTAACCCACGACGACAACTTCGTCCAGTCCCATCGTATCTTCCAGCAGGGTAATATCAATTGTTGTGTTGTCTGTTATTACAATCTCTTGATTTAAGAAACCAATGAAACTGAAAACCAGCACCGAATTTTCTGGTGCCATTATTTTAAAATTTCCGTTGATGTCTGTTGTTGTACCTGTTGTCGTACCTTTAATAAGGATGTTGACACCGACGATACTGACACCATTTTTGTCCAGAACCTGGCCCTGAATCTCTTTGTTCGGGTCTTGTTGTACGGCTGTTTCCGTGTTGCGGTAATTAATGGATGCTGATGCTGGAGTGGTAGTTAGTAGGGATGCCACAATGCACAAGCCTGTTATCCATGAAGAACGTTGTTTTAGAAGGCTGCGCTGCCTAGCTAATTTTTTCGAAATTTCTTTCATCAGATTTAGGTTAGTTAAGAAATAATTTATCGTCATTCAGATCTGGATATTGGGTGAATTCTTAGGTATTTTCTTTTGTTTTTTTATTATCCGGAAGGGAAAAATAAAAGACATGAATTCCAATCCACTCTTGAATGAACATCCCAAATCAAGGGAAATACGGGAGGTTTAAACTGTACAGAATGACCAAAATTCTATACAAAATGACCAATTGGGATAAAAAATCTAGTTTTTAATAGATGTGAGGGGCCTTTTTGTTTTTTCTTGAATCTGAGGTGTTAAATGGGATCGGATTTTTACTAAAATCTGTTGTTTTGGGGGAACAAAAGAAGCAGCTTTCCGACATTATCATTTGGATACTTCTGTTAAAAGATGAGGCTGAGGATCAGATTGTGAAGCAAAGCGGGGTGGTTTAAATCGATTTTTGATTTAGGAGTTACCGATAATGTTTTTGTTATTCAGCAATAGCATATATACTATCGTAGTGCTCTTTGTATTCCGAAGGGGCTATGCCATACTGTTGCTTAAAGCAGCGCGTAAAATAGGAGGGCGTGTTAAACCCCACTTCATAAGCAATTTCATTCACACTTAAATTAGGTGTGATAAGCATTTGAGTTGATTTCTGGAGTCTGATGAATCGAATTAATTCGTTAGGAGACAGGTCTGTAATGGTTTTGAGCTTTCGATAGAAATTTGATTTGCTCATTTGCATACTTAAGTAAAGCTCGCTTACTCCAAAAGAAGTATTTGAAAGGTTTTCTTCAATAATTTTGATGGCCTTTTGCATAAAATCATCGCACATCCATTCATTATAAATTTTGTCTTCGGGTGTCTCGATCAGTGAGCAACTTTCACTTTCTTCAATAGGATTTGGAGTTTGTTTCCGTTTAAAGAATATGATAATTGTACCCGTTAAGCTGACAATTAGGAGTAGCCACCAGTTTAGGCCCGATTTATTTGAATTTTCAATATCGAAATTAATCGTTTGATAAGACTTGTTAAAAAGACCATCAGCATTTACAGCACTTATATTTATTGTGTAAGAACCTTTTTTCAGATCAGAAAAATCAAGTATGGCATTGTTTTGAGCAATCAAGTGCCATACCGAATCGGGATGCGAAAATCTATAGGCAATACTATTATCATCCTGATGGTTAAACGAGTAATTATTCACTTGAAATACGGCCGGATTTTTCAAACTGTCTCTCTCTACTTCAAATGCTGCTGGGGGTAGATATTCACCAGGAAATGGCCTGATGGATACAAGGCCATCATTACTGCCCCAATAGAATTCATCTTGTGATGTTTGCAATATTTTTCCATGATTAAAACTGTTGGCTTTTGCTCCTCCAGTGATTTGATAAGTCGAAAAAATCTTGCTTTCAGGCTTGAATTGATAGATTCCCATACGTGAGCCCAGCCAGAGGTTTCCTTGTTGGTCTTCCTTTATAGAAGTGAATTCGATAACTTTTTGGGGAGGATTATAAAAAACAGGTGTTTTGTTTTCGTTCTCGATAAATGCCAATCCTTTTGATGTGGGAACCCAAATGCCTTGATTCTTTGAAAGGAGAATGTCAGAAACTTCTGTTTCGAGCTTGATCTGAGTCTGATTAAAAAATAGTGACATGTCATCTGATACAATCCACTTGTTGTTTAAAGAGTCCATCTTAATATTTATCGAAGGGCGGCTGTCTATTATCTCTGTGTGTTTGGTTTTGAAATCGTATTTAAAAGTTCCTTTGGCAGAACTAATGTACAGTTGATTGTTGAAATGCTTTAGTGAATAGATGTAATCCATTTTTTCTAAACCAGCCTTTGAAGAATAGATTTGCCCTGACAGTCTAATCTGATTGAAGTTTCTTGGCGGGTATTTGGCTACAATAATACCATGATATCTGGTACCAATATAGAGGTTGTTTTTATTTTGTAATAAAGCTTCAATATAGAGCGTGTCCATATTTTGATTCAGGATTTTAACCGGAACTAATTCTTTTTTTTCTTTGTTGAGCAGATATAAGCCTTTGCCTGAAGTCCCAACCCAAATTTTACCATCTTCACTTTGAGTGAGAGCATTGATATATCCTGCTTCAGGATTGTGAGGCTGTGATTTGTTTTTATACTTATTATACGTGATTTTTTTTCGGTCAATTCGATCAAGACCAGCACGGGTGGTTCCTATCCAAATGACACCTGAATGATCTTTGAATAGAACATTGATGTGTGCATCAAAGTAATCGTTAAATATTTTATTATCCTGCCCGATGTAATCTTTTAAAGCAAATTTTTCATTTTTATGATACACTTGTTGGATAAACTGACCATGGGTTCCCAGAAGTAGTTCGTCTTGCGGAGAAATATCAAGGGATGAGAACGTGCCTGAAATAACATGTTTAGCTCTGTCTTTGGAACCAAGCCAAAGTCCCTTTTCACTTAAAATAACGGGTGTTCCGTCACGTTGAAAGCGTATGGCTTTTATTGATTCATTCGTAAGAGTTGCAAAAAACTGGCTAAGTTCAAGTTTATCCACTTTTAAATTGGCTTCCCATATTCCATTGTTATTGGTTCCTAGCAGAATTTTATTGTCCGGAGATAGCTGTTTACAACTGATGGGCCTTTCGTGAACTTTTTGCCCACTATGGGTTTGTGTGTTGTACTCATAAATCCCTTTTAAACTACAGATAAAAGTTTTTTTCTTGATTCGAAAAAGGGCAGTGGCAGGTGAATTCTCATTTTCGGGCAAGAGAATTTTTGTGAAAGTTTTTTCTGTAATTGAAAAGATATAATTCCCTTTGTTTGTCCCCAATAGGAGCTGATTGGTATTAATTTGATCAATAAAAACGATGGTGTTCGAAGCTAGTGAATCCGAGTTTTTAAAACTGATGAATTTGCTACCATCATATAAGCTTAATCCCTCAAGGCATCCGATCCATATACGGCCCACTGAGTCTTGAAATATTGAGAGGATTGTATTGTTTGCAATACCGTGTTCTGTTGTGTATTTGTGAAAATTCTGAAAATGCTGATCAGCCTGCAGTTTTGAGCTACAGATAAGGAGAAGTAAGAAGATAGAAGTTAGAAATGCTTTTATCATTGTATTGTTTGCATTAAAACTTAAAGATAGAAAAATAAGAGATGTTCCCAATCTACCAAATTGAAAGAACATCATCTTACTTTACGAACCTAAATTTAAAAAACTATTTTATGGTATTTTACCCATATCAAGCTTCATCGTAAAGCAAGTGAAATTAGGTGTTTTTGACTAGTACAAAATGACCAGAATTACAAACAGAATGACCAAATGGCCTTTAAATGCTGGGATATTAGATGTTAGTCTGTTTTGTTGTTTTATGATGCCATTTTATAATCATGTTTTTGATTTAATTCGATTGAGAGTGTGTTATGATCGTTTAAAATAGAGATGGAAGTTTAATTTTGGTGCCAATATCCCAACCGTTTTCTTATAAATATGAAAAAAAATCCCAACCGTATTGATTGGGATTTTATTGTTTGTGTTATAAAATTAGGCTTCAGTTTTGAGAGGTTTACGCAAAAGGAGATAGGCTATCAGATAGAAGAAGATGGCAAGAGTTAATCCACTTGAAAAGCCGTAATTGAAAACAGGTATTAGAACCAATGTGCTTCCAATAACCGATGCGGCTCCATTAATGGCAAATCCCCAATCGATAAGTTCACCTGTTTTTGCACTTCCTTTTACAAATGGCATTCCCATAAAGAAACCCAGAGGCGCAATTAGTATACAAGTGACGATGATACGCCACATAATACCCAATTCTGTTAGCGATGTTGTGATATATGGGAATATTAATATTTCAGCAAGCAGCCATAAACCTGTAAACAGGAAGGGTGTATGTTGTTTAAATTTAGGACTCATTAAACTGCCAAACCCAGAACTGGCAAGGAGGATAAACAATATGGTCATAAAGGTGTAAGAAGAGGATCCAATAAAAAGGGTATACTTCTGAATTAAAACAACCTCAACAGCCATAAAAGCAATACCAATGGTGAAAAAATAAAACCAACCTGCTGCTTTGAGTTTGGCTCCTTTTTTGACGTAGGGCAACAGATTAAGTGGTAATATCAGGATGATAACAATAGAGAGAATAACCAGTAAGATCACCTTGGAAAGGGGAAATCCCTGAAATTCGTAAGGCAGAAGTCGTGTTTTTACTTTTTCAAGAGAAAGATTTTTCATCATGCCCAGTTGTGCAGTAAAGGGTTTGTTATCGTAGCATGGTGAGATATTGGTTCTTGATTTAGCTTGTTGTTTTTGCCATCCATTTGTCACAATTTGATTAACCATATTTTCTTTTACTGAATCAACAGCAGGGTACAATTGTCTATAGTACGGATACATTTCCTTATTTGATTCATAAACGGCATTCTGAATTAGCTCTTTACTCAAAGGCTGTTTTCCCATTAGAATCAGATGACGGCGCATGGTAGGCAAATGATACACTGCTAAATGAGAAGCAGGATCTTTTACGCCTTCGCGTTCAAGTGCTTCAAGTACTTCGGAAACCATTCGTGGTACATAAAACTGATGCTCCATTAATAAATATCCTTTAGGGGATAGGGCTTTGTAATAATCCTGGAAAGCTTCCGTTGTAAAAAGATAATTTTCAGCTAAGGCAAAGGACCCTGAAGCCAGAGCTGCAAAGGTGTTGGAGCTTAGGGAATAGATCACGTCGAAATGATTGTCGAAACGACGAACATAGGAACGTGCATCTTCGCTAACCACTTTTACGCGAGGATCGTTGTAGAGGTTGCCAGTAAATTCTTTGAGGAAGCCTTTGGTCATCATCTTGTTGATAAAAGGATTGACTTCAACCGCGTGCACCTCTGTTGCGCCATCTTGTAGAGCTTGTAGCACATCGCCGCCAGCTCCGGCACCCAGCGATAGAAATCGGCATGAATCGAATTGTGTTGTTAGATTAGTGGCGGGAATAGAGAATGGAATTTTAAGGGAATCGGGACGTTCCCAATTACCATCGAATTTAATTACAGGCGAATTGGCTGCATCATCAATATTTAAACCCCAGTTGTTATCATCGTATTTAAATACTTTTAGTCGGGCCATGGCATCCCAATGGGTATAAATCACTTCGGCACGTTCTTTTTTAGGTCGTGTTAGCAGTTCAGAGCTATAGGGTAAAGCGCCAAAAGTGGAAATAAGAAGTAGGATAGGAATGATTTTGAACCATCTGGAAATAAAAATTAATGCCGAAAGAAGTACGGGTAGGGTGATCATCAGTGCGGCTTTGTCGGTGCCCATTGTATTCATTAACAAGACTGAGAAAACGACGCCCAATGCAGCACCTATTAGGTCCGCCATGTATAGACGAGGCATGTCATTGTGTGTTTTTCTAAAGATGCTACTCAGGATAATACCACCTGTGAAGAAGGAGGAACCTAAAATAAGAATGGTGGCAAGTAGTTTGATGATCATCCAATTATTACTCAGTAATTGAGTGAAATCAAGTTGCAAATGTAGAACCAGTGGGGGACCAAGCAGCATGAGTCCTGCTGTTAGACTTAATAAACCACCGTAATTATTGATGTTTGTGAGCCATTTACTCATGCGTAAGCTTAATGCACCGAGTCCTAAGCCCAGAATACTAACACTCAGTATGAGGAAAGCAAAGGTGTAAAAATATTCAGCAGAGAAAATTCTCGACCAGATAATCTCCATGGAGATTAAGGCCAGCGACAAGAGAAAGACAATTAGATTTTTACTTGTGAGTTTCATTGATTTGTAAATTAATAGAGTTTGGGTTAATTAGACCTTTAAGTTAACAATAAATAGGCCTAGTTGCGTATTAATCTAATAATCAATTTTTTTGTTTAAAAGAGTAGCTGCTTGTTATGGCAATTTGTGTTCGGATATGGATGATTTGTTGTTCATAATCGGACGATTTTTGTCATTAATAGTCGATTTATCTTGTCTGATTGTGTTTATATTAAAAATGAAATTGGTATCGGGTTTGGTGTTCATACACTTCACCCGGATGAATAAGTCCATGTGGGAAATTGGTTTGATTTGGCGCATCGGGGAAGTCTTGAGTTTCGAGAGCGATGCCTGAAAAGGGGCCAAATTTATCATTCCTCTCTACATTAATGAACTTGCCTGTGTAAACCTGTAGTCCTGCAAAATCGGTAGATATATCCATTCTGATATTCGATTTTTCTTCGTAGAGTTCTGCAACTTTCATTAGAGTTTCGCCCTCTGTTTTTAAGACGTAGCAGTCGTCATAATTCTCAATTATTGCTATATCTCTATTGAGTTTCTTTTTAGAGTTAAAATCGTAAGTTGAATTTTTTACTTCTGCAAAATTCCCGGTAGGAATGAGTTCGTAATTGGTTTCAATAATCTTATCAGAATCAATTTGTAGCTCATGATTTAGGATGTTTTCTTTGCCTCCTGTAAAGTTGAAATAAGTATGTGAGGTTAAATTTATGGGGCAAGTTTTGTCGCAAGTTGCCGAATAATAAATGGCTAATTCATTGTCATTATTTAGCTCATAGATCACATTAATTTTCATATTTCCCGGAAAGTTCTGATCCCCATCCTTGCTATGTAGACTAAGCTGTAATTTTGATTCACTGAGTATTTCTGCCTCCCAAATTTGTTTGTCGAAACCTGAATGTCCACCGTGCAATAAATGCTTGCCGTGGTTGGTTGGTAATTGGATTCCTTTACCAGCTATAGTCACCTTTCCCTGATTGATTCGATTTGCAAATCGACCTATGATCGCTCCGAAATAGGGATAGTCTTTCAAATAGACTTCAGATTGATAGTCTTCCAAAGAATCGAAACCCAAAACAACTTCTCGATCTTCCGATTTTAAAGGAAGTTTTAGTGAGGTCAGAATAGCCCCATAGTTTGTGATTTTTGCGCACACACCATTTTTATTTGTAATTACAAATAGTTTAACCGTTGGGTTTGTTTGGCTGAATGCTTGGGTTTGAATCATCTGTGTGAATGCTTTGTTTTGGTTATTAGAATCTTATCTTTGGATAGAATTCTATTTTTTCTTTTCAATTTTAAATGCCGAAATTAGAAGAAATTATTTCACAATCAAAGATGTTACTTAAATTATTGTTCTCGTACTGGTGGCTACCTGTTGTTAAAGTGTTATATTTGTATGTTCTAGTATTATTTTAAGTATTTCATCCCATTTATCTGGGATTATAAACGCATTTTATGTTGAATCAAATTTTTAAAATTTCTTCCGATTCCGGTATTCCTAAATATAAGCAATTAATCAACTCATTACTGGAGGCTATTGAGACAGGTGTCATACAAAAGGCTGATCGCTTACCTTCAATTAATGCAATCTGTAAGGAATTCGCACTATCGAGGGATACGGTTTTAGTTGCTTTTAACGAACTCAAAGCACGTGGAGTCATATCATCTGTTCCGGGTAAGGGCTATTATGTGGAGAGTACGGTCACTCAATTTAAGCATAAAATTTTCCTTTTATTCGATGAATTGAATGCTTTTAAAGAAGTACTTTATAATTCTTTTCTTGAGAGTTTAAAAGGGCAGGCTGTTGTCGATATCTATTTCCATCATTTTAACAGACAGGTGTTTAAGGATTTGATTGAAGCAAGTAGTGGTGCTTATACCTCTTATGTAATAATGCCTGCAAAGTTTAACGACGCCTATTCAATTCTTAAACAGTTGCCTGAGGATAAGGTTTATATTCTCGATCAAACGAATGCAAGCCTGAAAAAACATTATCCATCCGTTCATCAAAATTTTGAAAAAGATATATTTTCAGCTTTAAATTTTGGTTCGAAAGAACTTGAAAAATATCAGAAACTTTTTCTCGTTTTTCCAGGAGGGAAAGAGCCTCTGGGGCAAATGAAAGGTTTTCAGAAATTTTGTGAACAGAATAAGGATAAATGGGCTAGTGAAGTTATTTCAAGCTTGGATAATCATCGAATTAATAAGGGGGAAGTTTATATCGTACCCTCTGATAGGGATTTGGTTTCTCTAGTGAAAGCTGCAAAGCTTAATAAACTGAATTTGGGAATCGATTTGGGTATTATCTCCTATAATGATACTCCGCTTAAGGAGGTCGTCGCTGATGGAATAACAACGATATCAACAGATTTTGCTGCTATGGGTGAGCATTTGGCAAATATGGTTTTAAATAAAGAAAACCTGCAATTAGAAAATCAGTCCTCTTTAATTAGAAGAAAATCATTATAAATTGTTGTCAGATATTTAGGCGGGTCTTAGGATCCGCTTTTTTTGTTTTTAAACTTAAGTTGCTCAGATTTGGATGTGTATAAAATATAATTAACTTTGCCTACCAGTACCAACCAGTATGATTTTTAACAGATGGATATTAAGAAATTAAAAGAGCAGTTTTTCAACCTTTATGGTAAAGGTGACTGCAAAATATATTTTGCTCCGGGTCGGGTAAACTTGATAGGAGAGCATGTTGATTATAACGGAGGGCGAGTTTTTCCTTGTGCTTTGAGTTATGGCACTTATCTTATCGTTCGCGAAAGAGAAGATGATTCCATCTTTTTTGCCAGCGAAAATTTTGAATACAAAATCCGAATCACGACAGATCAGATTCTAAGGGGAAACGATGAATGGGTGAAATATCCCATGGGAGTGATTGACCAATTTCAACAGAAAGGTGTTAGAGCCAAAGGGATGGAACTCTTGTTTGCAGGAAATATACCTAATGGGGCAGGTTTGTCGTCTTCGGCTTCTGTGGAGTTAGTGATGGCTGTAGCATTTAATGAGCTGACTCAATTGAACCTAAATCAAGTTGAACTCGTGAAAATGTCACAAAGGGCAGAGAATGAATTTGTGGGTGTTAATTGTGGTATAATGGATCAGTTCGCTATTGGAATGGGCGTGAAAAATCATGCTTTAGCTCTGAATTGTGATACACTGGAATATGATTTAGTCCCTCTTGATATGGATGGCTATAAACTGGTGATCGGGAACACCAACAAGCAAAGGGGCTTGGCCGATTCGAAATATAATGAACGTCGTTCTGAGTGTGATCAGGCTGTTGAGTTACTTCGAAAAGAAAAAGAAATTAACTTCCTATGTGAACTTACAGAATCTGAATTCGAGAATTTGAAACATTTGATTGGAGACGAGACTCTTTTGAAAAGAGCGAAGCATGTTGTTAGTGAACACGGACGGGTGACCAAAGCCGTTCTCTGTTTAATTGATAAAGATATGGTCCGTTTCGGTCAGTTTATGAATGCTTCTCACGATTCTCTTCGTGATGATTACGAGGTGACTGGCGTTGAGCTGGATACCATGGTTGAAGAAGCCAGGAAGATTGATGGCGTTTTAGGTTCTCGCATGACAGGAGCTGGATTTGGAGGGTGTACAGTTAGCTTGGTGAAAGAAGAAGTTGTGGACTCGTTTATTAAGACGGTGGGTGAGAATTACAAAAATAAAGTTGGTTTGGATGCCGATTTTTATGTTGCTGAAATTGGTGATGGTGCCAGAAGATTGGAATAAAAGATGAAAATGAACAAATTTAATATGGAGGATCATCCTCATCGAAGATACAACCCTTTAACGAGCGAGTGGGTCTTGGTTTCTCCTCATCGGGCGAAGCGTCCCTGGCAGGGACAGGTTGAAAAAGTTTCAGAAGAACAACGTCCTGAGCATGATCCTAATTGCTATTTGTGTGCCGGTAATGAGCGTATTGGTGGTGAAATAAATCCAAATTACAGAGATACTTTTGTTTTTACTAATGATTTTGCGGCATTAAATATTGATGCTCCAGCCGGTGAGGTGCAAGATGATGACTTATTCAAAGCTAAAAGTGAGCAGGGGATTTGTCGAGTGATTTGTTTTTCCCCCCGACATGATTTAACCATTCCTCAAATGGACGTTTCAGCTGTTAAAAAAGTTGTGGATTTATGGCAAGAGCAATATCTGGAGCTTGGCAACCGATCAGAAATCAACTACGTGCAAATATTCGAAAATAAAGGTTCTGTGATGGGATGCAGTAATCCACATCCTCATGGTCAGATTTGGGCGCAATCTTCTGTGCCTGATGAGCCAGCAAAGGAGTCTGTGCGTTTTAAAGCTTATTTTGAAAAGCATTCCAGGACTTTATTGGGTGACTATCTTGAAAAGGAATTGCAGAAAAAAGAGCGAATCTTAATCGAAAACGATCACTTTGTGGCTTTGGTTCCTTACTGGGCAACCTGGCCTTTTGAAACCATGATTGTTTCGAAACGAGCTATACAGCATTTGGGACAGATGGATGAGAATGAGAAAGAGGCCTTAGCAGCCATTTATCGGGATTTAACGATACGATACGATAATTTATTTGAGGTGTCTTTCCCTTATTCTGCAGGTATTCATCAAGCGCCAACTGATGGTATAGAGCATCCGGAATGGCATTTGCATATGCATTTTTATCCTCCTTTATTGCGATCGGCAACGGTTAAGAAATTTATGGTAGGATACGAAATGCTGGGCAACCCTCAACGCGATATTACGCCCGAAACTAGTGCTGAAAGATTAAGATCTTTATCAGCTCTTCATTATAAACAAAACTTGATTTAGGAAAGTTTGCTGTAAATGTTAAATTTATAGATCAGTAAAAGAGTAGATTTCAGTCAAAAATAAACATTCAAAATAAGAAGGTATGAATAATACATTTTCATTTTTAGATTACGCGATTTTCATCATCTATGGAATCGTCATTATTGGCGTCGGTTTATGGGTCTCCCGCGACAAAGAGGGGCACCAAAAGAATGCTGATGATTATTTTTTAGCAAGTAAATCTTTACCGTGGTGGGCTATTGGAGCCTCGCTGATTGCTGCTAATATATCGGCGGAACAGTTCATAGGTATGTCGGGGTCTGGTTTTGCTATTGGTTTAGCTATTGCTTCATACGAATGGATGGCAGCGATTACTCTAATTATTGTTGGGAAATATTTCTTGCCGATTTTTATCGAAAAAGGTTTGTATACCATTCCTGAGTTTGTTGAAAAACGTTATTCAACCAATCTGAAAACCATTCTAGCTGTTTTTTGGTTGGGGCTCTATATTTTTGTGAATCTAACCTCAGTCCTTTATCTTGGTGCTTTAGCTATGGAGACCATTATGGGAATTCCCATGATTTATGGCATTTTTGGTTTGGCACTTTTTGCCGCGAGCTATTCTCTCTACGGAGGACTTTCGGCTGTGGCCTGGACTGATGTTATTCAAGTTGTTTTCTTAACCCTTGGAGGTTTGGTTACAACTTATCTGGCATTGAATCACATTTCAGGAGGCGAAGGCGTTTGGAAAGGTTTTCAACATATCTACGAAGCTGCTCCGGATAGTTTCCATATGATTTTAGATAAGGCACATGCTCAATATGTCAACCTTCCTGGAATTGGTGTTTTGATTGGTGGTATGTGGGTGGCAAACCTTTATTACTGGGGTTTTAATCAGTACATTATTCAAAGAACGCTTGCTGCAAAATCATTGAGAGAATCGCAAAGAGGAATCGTATTTGCTGGGGTTTTAAAATTGATTATTCCTTTGATTGTTGTTATACCGGGTATTGCAGCCTATGTAATGGTTAATGATCCATCCATTTTGGCTCGTTTGGGTGATGCCGCTCAAAACAGTACGCCTACTATGGAGGCTGCAGATAGGGCATATCCCTGGTTATTACAATTTTTGCCTAGTGGGCTTAAAGGCGTTGCTTTTGCGGCTTTGGCTGCTGCCATTGTTTCTTCATTGGCATCTATGTTGAATTCAACTTCAACTATTTTTACAATGGATATTTATAAGCCTTATTTCGATCCCAAAGCATCTGATAAAAAAACGGTAAATGTGGGTAGACTTTCAGCTGCAGTAGCATTGATTATTGCCTGCATGATTGCACCTTTTTTGAGTGGTTTAGATCAGGCTTTTCAGTACATTCAGGAATATACAGGAATGGTTAGTCCAGGAATATTAGCTGTATTTATCTTAGGTCTTTTCTGGAAAAAAGCAACCAATAAGGCAGCTATATGGGGAGCTGTACTTTCGATTCCAGTGGCTTTATTCTTTAAAATTGCACCTAAGGGTTGGGTTGCAGGAACTTCTATCGAAGGTATTTTCCCTAATTTACCTTTCCTTGATCAGATGGGACTGACTTTTCTGATTTCAATCTTATTTATTGTTGTTTTGAGTTATATCCAAAACAGGGGTGTTGATGATTCAAAAGGTATTGTGATTACCCGGGAAACTTTTAAAACAGGTAAAGCCTTCAATATTGTGTCTTATGCCATCATTATTGTTTTGGTTGCATTATATGCTTTGTTCTGGTAAACAATTTTAAATTGAATAGGTATCTAATATGTAGCAAAAAGGAATATTTCTTGGCTGGCTATTCCTTCAGGCATATCTCTAAATGCTTATTCAATTGATATATGAAAAGGTGGATTCTTAATTGGATCCACCTTTTTTTGTCAACCTATTTCAGGATGAGACATTATAAAAGAAAAAGGGGCTGATCCCAGAGAGGAATCAGCCCTTGTTTTATTATTTATAGTTGCTTAGAAAAGCTTTTTGAATAAATCCTTTGCTTTCTTTTCCAGTTCTTTTTTACTTTTCTTTTTTAGCTCTTTTAAAGCAGCATCTTTAGCCTGTTTAATGGCTTTGCTTAGGTCTAAGTTTACCTTAGGATCCTTAGTCGTCCCCGTAATTTTAACAGAAACATCCAGTTTGTCAATGGTTTTGTTTCCTGGTATTTTGTCAAGGAATTTAGTCACATCACTCCCCAATTCTTCTTTAGGTAGTTTCATGTCCATGGTGAAGTTTAGTTTCCCATCAACCGATTGTGTACCGTATATGGTTGCCTGATGACCTGCAATTTTTGTGTTGAATGGTTTCACAATGATATTTCCGTTTGTAACAACAAAATCCATATCGAATTTAGAAACGGAGATACGTTTGTATTTATCATTTTTCAGAGCCTTAGCTAATGCGATAAAAGCCTTACTATCTTTAATGATGATACCTCTTGAGTGGAATGCACCTTTACCGTTTAAAGTATTCGTTACAGGTTTCATCTGCTCATTTAACTGAGATCTAATCTTTAAATCAGAAGATACTTTTCCTTCGCAGTTTAGTGCCATAGGAATCATTTCCTTAACCATACTTAAAGACTCGTAAGTCGATTTGATATCAAAATCCTTCACATCTAAACCAAAATCGAAGTTTGGCTTTTTGATATCCTTTGTGCTGTAAGAGCCATTCATGGTCATTTGCCCTTTAAGCATGTTCATCGAAAGGTTGGTTAGCTTTGCAACTGAATTTTTAACGACGATTAAACCCTTAACATCTTGAATCAGCATTTTATCAAACTTGATTTTTTGCATGTTTGCAATAAATTTGATATCCAAATCAGCTGGAACAGCAATTACAGACATTGGAATGGTATCAGTCGTTTTTGCAGTGGTAGTTTCTTCTTCGGTCATGAACTCATTTAAGTCGAAGCTTTTTGAATTCATAGTGAAGTTCCCCTTGAGTGTTTTCCCTTTTAGGGCATAAGGAATGTAATTTTCAAGTCGACCTTTTAATTGTACATCAGACTTCCCAATACGTGAATCGAACGAGTTTAATCTGATAAACTGAGGTGTAAAGCTCAATACCGAACTGACGATGCGAATACCCTGTGGGAAATCAGGAGTGGTGAATTCAAAGTCCTTAAGCTTTAAATCACCTTTAGCCATAAACTTTTCGTATTCTTCCTTTTCAATTGCTGATAAACGACCATTGAAACTGATATCAGAAGTGACAACTCCTGCAATTTTAATGCTATCCATAGGAATGGCGTGGCGAATCTTAGCAAAATCGATAACACCTTTACACAATCCACTAATTTCAGGATCGCTCATTGGTGTTTTTATATGAATCTCAGCATCAATAGGGTTGTTGGCTACTTCAAAATGGAAGGCATTTACATCGGTAACAAGAGCATCCAAATCACCACCCGGGTGGTTGACTTCTGCATCAATCTTAATATTATTAATGGTTTCCGGTAGATCAGGGTATTTGATATTGCCATCAGCCACTTTAAGTTCCGCACCAAAAGCAGGCATATGATTCTCTCTGTACTCCCCTTTAACAAAAGCATTCAAAACCAGGTTTCCTGACGTTTCCAAACCTTTAACGTCTTTCATAAAAGCTTCAGGAACCATAGATAATAAGGATTTGAAATCCGTCTTTTTGGCATCCAGTTTTAAATCCATTTTATAAGCATCTTCGAGCATTGCAAAATTACCCGTCATGCCAAATTCCAAATCGTTTAGAGTCAGTTTGTTTTCCTTGAAATTAAAAATCATATTCTCTAAATCAGCACCTAAAACAGCCTCTAAGCCCAGTGTTGCCTCATTCAGGTATTTGATCCCTTCAAGATCGAAAGTGATTCCAGTTGCCTTAGAATTAAGATTCAAGTTGGTTTCTTTAGCTGAGAAATCACCGTTCAGATTTAAGTTTAAATCATCAAGTAGTAGATTTGCTTTTAGTGTGGCATCGTGATATTCTAAAGCGAAATTTTCTACACGTACTTCTTCGAATATAATTTTGAAGTCAGAAGCTTCGGTGCTTTTTTCTTCTACGACGACTTCTTTGCTTTCAGCTTTAGAAATATCCCAGTTGGCTTTACCTGATTCATGAACTAAAGCATTTACCTTTGTTTGGGCTAATACGATGGCGCCAACATTAAGTTGTTTGCCTGAAATGGCAGAACCCAAATCAACTGCCGTATATAAACTACCCACATAGGCTAAGGTGTCATTTTCAAATTCACCCTTACCAACGACAGAAATGCCTTGTATTTCAACGAATAATTTGGGGAAACTTTTAAACATAGATAAGCTAACATCTGCAATCTCAATTTTTGCATCTACAGCTTTATCCATTTCTACTTTCACACGATCCAGAATCTGATCTTTGAAAAGGTAGGGGAGTAGAGCCAATAGTAGTATCAGAACTAGAATTATTCCTCCAAAGATTTTTAAGAATTTCTTCATTTCAGTAATTTTATATTTACAAAGTTGATTTAACAAAAGGGGAAAATGTTTCAAATACTAAAATTAGGCTTTTTTAGCTTTAGAACAATTTACCTGCTCATGTTTTAATGAAATTTAAGCATAAAAGCCTTCAAATTAAAAGTCTTTAAAATTTTTTCGTTTTGTATACGGTTTAGATTCAGCTTCGTATAATAGATAAAGGGGTTTGTGCGTTTTTTTACAGTAAAAATGCTTGCAGCATTAGAAAAAAAAGCCTTATATTTGCATCGCAATTAAGAAAAGGACGTGTAGCATAACTGGATAGTGCACCTCGTTACGGCCGAGGAGGTTGGGGGTTCGAATCCCTCCATGTTCACAGAAAGGGCTTATACAGATAACGATTTGTATAATTGAAATCAGAAGAAAATCCGTAATTCTGATTGAAAAATAATATAATGGACGTGTAGCATAACTGGATAGTGCACCTCGTTACGGCCGAGGAGGTTGGGGGTTCGAATCCCTCCATGTTCACTTAATGATGATTGAATTTCCCACCAAGTAGGAGGGATGAGAACCCAAAGGGGTTCGTAATAGATTCATGACGAACGTAGTGAGGAATTATCCCACCATGTTCACAATTTGAAAAACATACTGGACGCGTAGCATAACTGGATAGTGCACCTCGTTACGGCCGAGGAGGTTGGGGGTTCGAATCCCTCCGTGTTCACAGAAAACTCACTAGGAAACTAGTGAGTTTTTTTTGTTTTTTATTGGTCAGTTTCATTATGATTACACGAAACGATATTTTTAATTTTAAAGGGTCTTTTTTGTTGAGCTTCGTAATAAGTTCGCATTTGTATTTCAGAAATGATACCAATGGTAATGAGTTGAATGCCACCAACGACTAATAATAGTCCCAATATTAATATGGGTTTTCCCCAGATATCTTCTCCCATCAACTTTAGAACGAGGAGGTAAAGATTAATAATGGCTCCCACTGAGAAGATTAGAATGCCGGTACCCCCAAAAATATGCATAGGTTTTTGCATGTATCGGGTTAAGAATACCATAAAAATAAGATCGCTTAAGACTTTGAATGTTCTGAATATATTGTACTTGGATTTACCAAATTTTCGGGCATGATGTTTTACAGGCATTTGCGTAATACTTGCGCCATTAAAACTTGCAAGAATTGGTATAAACCGGTGTAATTCGCCGTAAAGGCCTAAATCTTTTGCAATTTCATTTTTATAAAGCTTAAGCGTACAACCATAGTCTTTGATGTTTACCTGTGTGAGTAAGCGAATGAGATAATTGGCAATCTTGCTGGGAATCAATCGTAAGAATAAACCATCCTTTCGTCTATTTCGGATCCCTGCCACAAGATCCCAATCATCTGCTTCTGCTAATTGTAACATTTGGGGTATATCTGAAGGGTCATTTTGTAAATCGCCATCCAATGTGACAATGTATTTTCCGGTGGCGACGGAGATTCCTGCTGCTAATGCTGAGCTTTGTCCATAGTTCTTTCTAAGTTGAACCATTGTAAAGCGTTCGTCGTTAATTTGTAGAATCTTGTGCCTGGTGGAATCTGTTGAGCCATCGTCAACAAAAATGACATCAAAGGGATAACCGTTTAAAGCCTCAATAATTTTTTCGCTTAAAGGCTTAATATTTAGTTCCTCGTTGTAAACACAAATAACCAGACTGAGCTTTTTCATACAATTAATTCCTTTTTTTATTCATTAAAATTACGGTTGTTCTATTCTCGAATACGTCTTTCTGTTCGAATATTTTTAGAGCAAACTCTTGATAGTTTACATCACGTAAACTCTTGAGAGTGGATATGACACAGGCTTTCGGGTGATTTTCAAGAAAATATTTAAGACTTTCGATATTATCGAGTTGTTTGATTTCACACTTTAAATAAAAAGGATAAGAGGGATTGAATTTTTTATAATAGGCAATCGGTTCGTTTTTATCGATGAGAGGCAGGGACATGCTTACCGGGTTTTGTTTGGCAATTTGTTGAAATATAATCCCCGAGAGGAAAAAAGAAAAGATAATAAAGGAATAACTGATCAAATGAATCACAAAAATGAATTTCTTTTTTTTATAATATTTTAAGGCAAAGACAGCTCCAATAAAGCCTGTTGTAAGCAAAAGTAATTGGGGAATAAGAACAGTGAATTGCTTCTCAATAGTCAGACCGATATAAGCTGTCGCAAGAAGTAGTATGGATAGGATAATTAGTCCAATAAGTTCTGGTTTGGGGTTAAACTGTTTGATTTTTGCTAGAAATGAAGCAATAAGTACGGCAAAAAATGGGTATGCAGGAGCCGTGTAATTGGGCAGCCTTGTTGATGATAACGTGAAAAATATGAGGATGACAAGTCCTGCTGTAAGTGCAAATATGAGTACATCTTCCTTTTTTTGTTTGTATATATGGTTTATCGATCGGAACAGAAATAGGGAAAATGGGAATAAACCAAAAAAGACAAAAAGGGGTGTCATTAAAAAAGTAAAACCATGACCTTCCTTTGTAGAAGAAAATCTTTCCATGTTATGTTCCATAAAAAAGCCTCTGGTCCATTCTCCATTAGTCTTATAGTCGACTAAGAGGTACCAGGGGAGAACTATTAAAGAAAAAATAATGAGGCCTTCGAATGGTTTTAGGCGAGCAATCGATTTTAAATTAAAATTTTTGGTGATTAACAAATAAACCAGCATAATTAATCCGGGAAATAAAACGGCAATGGGACCTTTGGTTAAAACTCCCAGTGACAAACAAATATACATTCCCCATATAATCAATCGGTTTCTGCTTTGAAGTGACTCAAAAAAGAGAAATAAAGAAGCAGTAAAGAAAAATACAAGATAGGGATCGGGCACAGCCATATGAAAGAAAATGCCATAATGCAATGATGATAGAAGTATCAGTGAGCTGATGTAAGCCGTTTTAATTCCCAGCCATTTCTTTGCGAAAAAGTAAGTTATGAGTAATGTTAAGGCTCCAAAAATGATGGAAAAAAATCGGGATGACCAAGATGAAACGCCAAAAATTTTGTAAGATAAAGCCATGAAAAAGTAGTGTAGGGGAGGCTTATCTGTTCGTAATTCGTAGTTAAAGGTCGGAACAATATAATTTTCGCTTTCCAACATTTCCCTGGCACACTCCGTATTTTTTGCTTCATCCAATATATAAATCGAACCATTAATACCCACAGTGCTAATAAGTATATATATGAGAAGTATCAAAATAGGAACTCTATTCTTGATGTGGATATTTGGAATTGATTTTAGCATTATTTTTTTCGTTTAATTGGTACAGTATTCAGGTCATTTTTCAAATCCTTATTCATTCTGAATGAAACGTCTTAATGATGAATTGAGTCTGCTGTTTGATTTCCAATTTAATTTTGTCTCGAATAGCCATATAATGAGGACCGTTTCAAGCACTCCCAGAATCGCACCAAAATAAACGTCTATAAAAAAGTGTTGCAGCAGATAGACACGTGAGATGCAAACCAGTCCGGCTATAAGTAAGGATAAATAGCTTAAGATATGATTCTGATAGATCCAGATGAGTAGGCTGGCGACGACAAAAACGGTCATTGCATGACCGGAAGGGAATGCGTTTTTATAATAAAAATGAATGCCATGGGGTATGTGAATTTCGCTTACCGAAAGATAAAATAATGGGCGCATTGAATTTACAAACAGCATTTTTTTAAATATATAGGCAAGCAAGCCAGAGTTAATTAATAGGATGATACTAATTAATGAATAGTAGTATTTTTTGAATAACAAGAGAAAAGAAAGCACCATGATTAAGCTGCCATCACCCAGTAGGGTTATCCATAAAAAAAGGTGGTCCAGAAATGGGCTATGTATTGAATTGAGAAACAAGGTGAATTCAATACTTGAGAAGGCAGTTAGAACATAAGCTCCAATTAGAAGGAAAAAACAAAAAATGAGGCCACTGTAAATTAGTTGCTTAGAAATCTTTCTCATAAAACGCTGTGTTTTAGTGCGAACAAAGCATGAAATGTGTCTATTTAGATACAAGTTAAAATTTTTATTTGTTAAATGCTCTTATTTTGAGTTACTTATTATATCTTTTTTTGTAATAAATCGATTTGTATTTGGAGGATTGTGTGAAATGGAAATTGTTTGTTATTTCCATGGAACCTACTTTTATATAACGTTAAAAGGAGGATGTTTTAATTGAAAGGTAAGCCGACCGAGGGCTTGTAATTTTAATTACTTCAGATTATTATATTACATTTATCGTATTCATTAATTGTGAGATTTGTTTTTAGATTTTTAACTCAATTCATGCTTAAGTATTTATGCGATTCTACGTTTTTATTTTTTTCCTGTTTCCTCTACAAATCTTTGCGAGCAACCAATTAAGTGATTCACTTAAAGAAAACACGAGGCATGAATATGTGTTGAATTTAAAAAATACGGTCATTCCTATATCGCTTTTTACAATTGGGTTTATAGGAATCGAAAGTGATGCTCTAAAGAGTTTTAATAGAGAGGTTAGGGAAGAAGTGAGAGAAAATATTGATAGACAATTTACTGCCGATGATTTTTTGCAGTATGCTCCCGGAGCCATGGTATATGCAAACGATTTGCTGGGTGTTAAAGGTAAACATAAGCTTCAGAATCAATTACTCATTCATGGGACATCGCTTTTTATTATGGGAGCTATTGTGAATACCTTAAAGTATTCCGAAAAAGTTGAAAGACCAGATCATTCATCTTTTAATTCTTTTCCTTCTGGTCACACGGCAATGGCTTTTGCAAATGCTGAGTTTTTATATCAGGAATATAAGGATAAATCAATTTGGTATGGGATAGCGGGGTATACGATTGCAAGTTCAATAGGTGTTTTTAGAATTGTGAATAACAGGCATTGGGTTACCGATGTATTGGCTGGGGCAGGGATTGGCATTTTTAGCACAAAGCTGTCCTATTTTTTATACGATCGTGTATTTGCGAAAAAAAATAATAAAACTAAAACAACCCTTATATCACCTTTTTACAATTCAAAACAATTAGGTTTGTGTTGTTCTATAACTTTTTAGTCATCAGTATGTTGTTGAGGTATGTTGCGAATAGTTTACAAATCCGGATCAGATTAAGAGCCTTCATTGGGTTTAAGTATTCTTCGCGATGTTAGGTAGTGTTTTAACCAATAAGTCATCTTTAAATTGGATTTCATAACGCCTCTTTTTGTTGAAACGTGTATGAATAGATTTTCGCCCATATATATGCCTACATGCCGATAGGTATTGTTGGGTTTGAAAAATACCAAGTCGCCAATTTTTAGTTTGTTTTTCGATACCTCCACACCTTCCTTAAGCATTTGTCTGGTTGAGCGGGGAAGCTCTATATTGAAAGTCTTTTTGTATGTAAGCTGTACAAAACCAGAACAATCAAAACCTTTAGCAGAGGTGCCACCATATTTGTATGGCACCCCTTTATACTTTAGGTATTCTTTCTCAAGTTTGTTTTTTATAGTCGGTTCCAGTTCTTGAGCTCTGTTTATATGTACGATTGTATCCTGTTCGATAGATGGTTCTTCTGCTTCCTGTTCTATTATTTTCACACCCGAGTTTTGTTTTCTTACTGTTTGTTTTTTTGTTTGTTGGGGGATGTGTTTATGTGTTGAACAGGAAGCAATAAAAAGACTGATAACAATTAGGAATAGGATTTTTTTAGGCATAAAATCAGGCTTCGAATAGGATTTAAAATCTGCGATGTATAGTCATGTTAATCTTATCAACGAAGTTAAAAGCAAAATGTTATCCTGTATTGTTGATTAGCTCGTTTTTTTGTATCGATTTGCTGCAAAACTCAATATGGTTATCGAATATAAGCTGAGAATGCTTAATTCTTTAAGAATATCCATAAATCCGGAACCCTTTAGCATGATCATTCTAATGATTTTGATAAAATAGGCCACTGGATTTAGAAGGTTTATTTTTTGTCCCCATTCCGGCATACTTTCGGTTGGTGTAAACAAACCACCCATAAGGATGAAAATAATCATAAAAAACCAGGCTATGAACATGGCTTGTTGTTGCGTGTCTGTTTGTGTTGAAATAAACAGACCAATTCCCAATATGGTCAGCAGGTAAATAAAAGCAACCAAATAAATTAACCAAACTGAGCCTAGAACCGGTATTTTGAATACGAATGCTGCAATGATTAGACCAATGCCTAATTCGAAGAAGCCGATAAATAAGAAGGGGATTAATTTTCCGAGTAGAAATTGATATTTTTTGATAGGGGTGACATTAATTTGTTCAATGGTGCCAATCTCTTTTTCACGAACGACATTCATCGCTGATAAAAACAGGCCAATGACGGTGATTAATAAGACCAATATTCCCGGTAACATATAAGGGATATATTTCATCTCAGGATTAAAGAGGTGAGAATACGTGTTTTGAACCTGCTGAACGGCTTGGTTTTTCATCATCGTCTGAATACTGGAGCCAAGCTTTAGATTATAATCCTGTATAACAGAAAGAATGTAGGCATTATACAACCCTGCAGCACTGGCATCTATGGCATTTACAAGGACCTGAACTGAGGCAGTTTCTTTTTTGTCGATAGCATTACCAAAACCATTTTCAAAATACAAAATAGCATCCACTTTGTCTTCAAAAAGTTTATCTTCTGCTTTCTTTATCGAGAAGTCAACATTCTTGATGGTGAAAAATGGTGACGCTTCAAATTTTGATATAATTTGTCGGGAATGACTGGATAAATCCTGATCAACAATATACAAATTGGTATTTTTCATTTCGAAGGTTGCTGCAAAAACCAGGACGCAAAGTTGAATGATAGGCATTGCAAAGATGATGGGCAGCATACTTTTGTTTCTAAAAATCTGAAGAAACTCCTTTTGTAAGATATATTTTATTGTTCGCATGTATTCGTCCTAAAAGTTAAAAATAATGGATTCCGTAAGATTGCAAATTACTCTAATCTGATCTTAAATTTTTTGACACTTAGGCCTATTAAACCTGCTGTCATTCCAATGAGAATGAGGGTTTCTTTCCAAACAAATTCCAAGCCGGTTCCCTTTAGCATGATGTTTTTAATAATGACAATAAACCATCTGGGTGGAATAATATTGCTGATAATTTGCAAAGGCAGTGGCATATTTCGTAAGGGGAAAATAAAACCTGAAAGCAGGATTGTAGGCAGCATTAAAGCGAACATGGATAGCATCATAGCAACTTGCTGACTATTTGATACGGTGGAAATATAAATTCCCAGCGATAGAGCTAGCAGTATGAATAATAAACTTTCTGTCATAAGTAGTGCAAAACTACCTAGTACCGGCACTCCAAATACGAAATATCCCACGCCTACAATAACTAAGGCGTTAATGAAAGACAAGATTAAGTAAGGCGTAACTTTCCCCAGGATAATTTGTAAGGGGCGTAGGGGAGACACCAAAAGAATTTCCATGGTTCCCAGTTCTTTTTCCCGTGCAATCGATATGGAAGTCATCATGGCTGAAACCAGCATTAGGATTGTTGCCATGATGCCCGGTACAAACATATATACGCTTTCCAACTTCGAATTAAAGTACATTCTTGTTTGAGGGGTGATCTGATTCGGGACCTGTTTGCCCCTGTTTATCTCGACATTGTAATTCTGAAGGATACCCTGAAGGTAGTTGACCTCCATATTTGCCATATTGGGATCAGAGGCATCTGTAAGTATTTGTACTGAGGCTTGTGATCCTTTGATGAGCTTCTTTCCGAAATCCGGTTCAAAAACTAAGACGACTTTTGTTTCACCTTTGCGGAAGGTTTCGTCAACCTGCGTAATATTATCAAGGTTTTCAACCAGATTGAAATAACCTGAGGATACAATTTTGTTGATAATTTCAGATGTATATTCATCTTTAGAGTGGTCAAGCACAGCCATCTTAACATCTTTAAGGTCATTGGTAATTACAAAGCCAAAAAGTAAGAGCTGTACAATGGGCATCCCAAATAAAATAAGCATCGACCTTTTGTCTCGGAAGATGTGGTAAAACTCTTTTTTTAGAAAACCGATAAAACGTTTCATAGTCTTTTTTTTTAGTTGATAATGATCAACTGCTTTTTATTCCTGATAGTTACTTTTTCTTGCCAGTAGAAGGAAGACTTCATCCATATCTTTGGCTTTAAACTGTGTTTTTAGTTTTTCCGGAGTGTCCAACGCCTCAATTCTCCCGTCAACCATAATTGAGATTCGATCACAATATTCAGCTTCATCCATATAGTGTGTTGTTACAAAAACGGTAATACCATCTCGTGAGGCTTCATAAATAAGATCCCAAAATTGTCTTCTGGTAACCGGATCAACACCTCCGGTGGGTTCATCCAGAAATACAATTTCCGGATTATGGAAAATAGCAACTGAGAATGCCAGTTTTTGTTTCCAACCCAGGGGCAGTTCACCTATGCGTTTATTTCTTGCATGAACCAGTCCCAGTTTTTGTAGCAACTCATCGGCTTTTGCCTTGATTTCTTTAGATGACATGCCGTAAATTCCTGCATAAAAACGGATATTCTCAAATACCGTTAAATCCTCATATAAAGAGAATTTTTGACTCATGTAACCGATATTCTTTTTTAGCTCCTCCCTTTGTTTGTAAACATCCAAGCCTGCAACCATGATCTCACCGGATGTTGGATACGAAAGACCACAGAGGATCTTCATCGCAGTCGTTTTACCCGCACCATTTGCGCCAAGGAAACCGAATATTTCCCCTTTGTAAACATCAAAGGACAAGTCGTCGTTTGCAGTAAAGGCACCAAATTTCTTGTATAAGTTCCGTACTGATATTACTTTTTTGTCCGTATTCATGTCTGTACATTATTTTGCTGACTTAAAGCCATAAAGCAATCCTCGATGCCAGCGGTAATTTTTTTGATTTCAATTCTGTTTTGTCCTTTTGACATCAGATAGTCTTTAAGTTCTGAGGGTGATACATTCTCTCGCTTATCGGTATAGTGAATGTTTTGACCAAAAGGGAAAACTGAATTGGCAAATGGATAAGCCCTTAAGTCCAAAAGGAGTTGGTAGATATCCTGACCTTGTATGGCATATAAATCCTTCTCAAAGCTGGAAATGATACCATCAGGTGTGTCTATACTTAATATTTCTCCGTTTTGCATGAGTGCAACCCTTTCGCATAAGTTCGCTTCGTCCATATAGGGGGTTGCAACAATAATGGTGATCCCTTTTGCTTTCAGATTCTTCAACATCTGCCAGAATTCTCTTCTCGAAACCACATCAACACCTGTAGTTGGTTCATCCAATAACAATATTTTGGGTTGATGGATGAGTGCACAACAAAGGGCCAGTTTCTGTTTCATTCCACCGGATAATTTCCCAGCTAATCGGTGTTTGAAGGGTTCAATTTGCAACCAAATATCCCGGATCATATCCATATTGTCTTCGATTTTCGTATCGAAAACTGTTGCAAAAAAATTGAGGTTTTCCAGTACACTTAAATCCTGATATAGAGAAAATTTACCGGGCATATAACCCAATAGATTTCGGATTTGCTTGTACTCTTTTACCATATCAAAACCGCAGAGTGTCGCTGAACCCGAATTAGGAAGCAATAGAGTTGCCAGTAGACGGAAAAGACTTGTTTTTCCAGCACCATCAGGCCCTATTAAACCAAATAATTCTCCTGGTTCTATGTCAAGATCAATCTTTTTGAGAGCCTCAACATCACCGTAGGATTTCGATAGATTTGTTATGCTTATCTTGGATTTCATATGCTACTTGAATCTGATTTCGCCCGGCATGCCAATTTTTAATCGCCCGTCATTTTTTACTTTCACCTTAAGTGCATAAACCAATTTCACGCGTTCTTCTTTGGTTTGAATGATTTTGGGTGTGAATTCTGATTGTGAAGAAATCCATGTTATTTTTCCTGTAAGGGTCTGGTTTTCTTCTTTGTCTTTATCAATCAACACTTTAACTTTCTGACCAATTTTAACATCAGAAAGCTGATCGCCGCTGATATAAGCCCTTAGTTCAAGTGTGCTCAAATCGGCTAGTTTGAAGAGTGGCATTCCCATATTCACCATTTCGAATTCTTCGTGATATTTCTCTAAAACCGTAGCAGCTTTGGGTACATAAATGATGCTTTTTCGGATCAAATCGTTTAGAGCCTCTATTTTGTGATCTACTTTTTCCAGTTCGCCCAATACCTTGGCATTTTCAGTTTTAACTGCCTGTATTTGTTTTTGAGTAACCTGAATTTTTCCATTGATATCGTCGACCTCTTTGCTGGTTGCTGCCCCCTCTTCAAACATCCTCTCAATTCTCAGTTTATCCTTTTTAAGGATGGTGATTTGTTCCTGATAAACAGCGATGCGCGAGAGTATATTCTTAATGCCTGAAGCGATGGATTGCTTTTGCGCTTTAAGCTGTTCTCTTTGTAGAAATAGTTGAGTGGTATCGATGAGTCCGACTTGTTGGGGTTGTTTGAAAACATCACCTTCATCCAGATTAAGAGCGAGTATTTTCCCACTGTTTTCTGCTGAGATCATGTACTCGGTCGCTTCAAAATTTCCGTATGCATCTGATTCCGTTCCATTCTGATTACAGGCTGATGCTAAAAATGCTAGAGTGATGCTTATTCCGATAATTATATTTGGTTTCATATGATTGTAATTTGAAGTATGTTTAAATGCCTTTGATTCTTTGGTATTCAGACAACGATTGTTGTAACTGAATCAGATGATAAGCCTTGTTTAGTTTTGCTTGAATTTCTTTGTTTAATTCATCCAGATAATCACTGGAAGTAATGATGCCATTGTCCAACTGTGAGGCTGAGCTTGCACTGATGGCTTTTTTTAAGTCAATGATGGCGTCATCTTTCTCGAGTAAGATTTTAATCTTTTTTAATTTGATCCTTTCATTTCCCAATTCGATTAGCTGATTCTGTGTAAAGCTTAGTTCCTGAGTGCTTACAATATCCTTGCGGATTGTGATTTCTTTTTGTTTGCGACGGTTCGATTTCCAATCGAAAATATGCCAGGATATTTTTGCACCCAACATATAATAGGTATCAAACTGATCTGTCAACTGGTTGTAGCCGGGGTTTCCGTACCCCAATTGACCAAATCCGGAGATGACGGGGTAGCGGTCTTTTTTTACGAGTTCTTTCTGAGCTTCGAGTAATGATTTTTGACTTGAATACATCTGATATTCCGGTCTTACTGTATTCCTTGTGTTTAAATTATTTATTGATTCGATACTAAGACTGCTGTCCTGAAGTTGTGTATTGACATCAATTTTTCGTCCCATTAATTCGGATAGAACATGAAAAGAAGTTGCCTCATATGCATGCAATTCCTGAATCTGTTGATCGATTAGCAATAGTTCAGATTCCATTACTTTTAGGTTGGCAGGGAGAAGAACTCCATTTTCAACAGCGGATCTAATCTGTTTTATTCGATTTGAAATGGTTTTGTGCTTGTCGAGAAGTACCAGCTTGTTTTTACGAACCAGTTGTATGCCAAAGAATGCGTCATTGACTCTTTTGCGCAATTGATAGAGTTGAATTTCCAGATTTTGAATTTCGACTTCTGAAGCCTTTTTCTCCAATTCAATTCTATCTTTGGTTTTTCCACCGTCATAAATCAGCTGCTCAATATCAATATTAAGAGCATATTGATCTTTAGGCGCCTGAGGTGTAATCATTCCCGGGAAAGAAATACCTGTGACATCGGACTGATAAGAGAGTTTCCCATTTGCATACAGCCTGGGTAGATAGGATGTTTTGAGATTTTCAATATTCAGTTGTGAAGATTGGGTTAAAAGATCTTTTCCTTTTACTAAAGGAAAGTTTTCCTGCACTTCTTTCTGGCATTGCTCCAAACTAAGAACCTCTTCCTGAGTCCATCCAATTTGAAAATGAAAGATGAGGGCCAGAAGAAGTGTGTATTTGCTATTTTTCAAAAGTGAGTTCATTTGGCTTGTTTAAATTTTTATCGATTGAATAATAAAGTCGGCAACACCGTCAGCTCTTGATTTAAGAATCTGATCCATATCATCATTTTTGTATAAAAATTGTTCTGCTATGGGGCGGCTTGCAAAGGGGAATATAGAGAGACTGATAATATTTAAGATTAATTCTCTTGGGTCAATGGGCCTTATTTTGCCCGTTTTTATAGCAGCTTGAATTTGTGCCACAGTTTTTTGTTTTCCCTCTGTAACCCCCTCAAAATTAATCAGATTTATTATTCGACTAGGGTCTGTATTAATCTCATTGATTATAAAGTTGGGGATAAAAGGGTATTGGCTCATCACTTCGTTGTAGAGCTTACAAATGTTTCTGATTTTCTGAAACAATTCAGAATCATCTGCCAAAAATGCAGCTAAGGGACGAATCAGTTTTTTAAAGGCTTCTTCAAAAACTTGTTTGAACAGCTTTTCTTTGCTTCGATAGTAATAATGTAAGAGTGCTTTATTAATACCGGCACGATCGGCTATTTCCTGCATTCTGGCTCCGGATAAGCCTTTTTGTGCAAAAATAGTTCTAGCTGCATCAAGAATATTTTCCTGAGTCTCAATTATTTTCTTTTCCATGATTTCTGTAGTTTTTAACCAGATGGTTAATTAGATTTTAAAAAATAACCGTTCGGTTTAACTGTTTGGTTAATGCAAATGTAGAGTATAAATTCACAATCGCAAATTAAAAGTGATATTTTTTAACCAACTGGTTAAATTTGATGGTTAAAATCTTAAACGTTTAGATAAAGAAATTTCATTTAAAATTAGTAGAAAGATATAACAGGAATTGGTGTGTGAGATTCTCTGTTGCTTTATGGCTTCAAAAGTGATAACTTGTAAGAACCAGAAGATTAACAGAAAAATAAATGTAAACAGATAAAAGGAGGATTAAAGAATGACAACAAATCCAGCTAAACTGGCCAACCCGGATGATTTGGTTTTCTATGTGAAATATCACATCAAGCCTGATTGTGTTGAAGAATTTCAGAAACGTTGGTTTGCGCTTGTAGATCATATGCGTCGTGAACCATCATTTGTGAGTGCTTTTGTACATCAGGACACAGCTGATCCTACAAAGTTTAGTATGTACGAACGCTGGACAGAGTCATCGAAAGAGGATTTTATGACCTACCAAATGGCAGCAAAGGCTTATCGTGAAGCGTATGAGAAAAGATTGCCGGAGATGAGTTCGACTCCAAGATTAATCCATATTCTGCGTCCGCTGGCTTCCTGGGCAAATCCAAAGTTTGAACCCGTAGAAAATGATTTGATATTCTATGTGAACTTTCAAATTAAGCCTCATAGGCAAGCTGAATGGAAGGAAGCTGCTTTGATTGTGTTGAATGAGATGGCTGAGGAGGGGGCTTTTGTTTGTGCTTTTCTACATCAGGATGCTGAAGATTCATCCCGATTTACTGTTTATGACCGTTGGAATAAACCTGGGCGGACAAACTTTGCTGATGAGCACCGAAAGCTTTTGGAGTCCATTTTGCCTGATGCCGTTTTAAGTTTTCGAACATTTCGTATTCTTAAGCCCTTAGGGAATTGGGTAGGTGTTTAAGTCCATATTAAGATGGACTATACAGCATTCTACAGTCTGAAATATTAGATTATTTGTAGAATGCTATATGTTGCTTTAGACAGATCGATTTGTTTTAATTTTATAAGCGATAGAAGTTGATAGTCCTCCTAATAAAGCAGGTGTCAACCAACCCATTTCGTACGAGGTCATGGGAAAGGTTAATAGCCAATTTCGGGTCTCAGAAAGAGTATCAAATGATTGGCAGACAAACATCAGAATACTAAAAGCAAGAGTACTACCCACAACACCAGAATAAACTCCTTTGTAAGTGATGTATTTATCGAATAGATTGAGAATGATTAATACCAATATGGCCGGGTAGATCATATTCAAAATCGGACCTGAGAAGTAAACGATCTGTTCAACACCTAAATTGGCAAGAACAAAACTGACTAAAGTGATCGTAACGACATTAAATCGATAGCTCAGCTTATTGTCTGTTAATTCACTAAAATATTCTGCAACCGTAGTTGTTAAACCAACGGTTGTCGTAAAACAGGCAAATATGACTGTTACGGCAACCATCCAAACTCCATATTGACCAAACATTCGGTCAACCAGAGCCATAAAGGTTTCAGTTCTGTTCAATCCTTCGGGTATGCTGCTAGCACCATTAGCTCCTAAATAGATTAAGCCACCATATACAAAACCAATAATACTAAAAGCGACTAGGCCTGATTTGATGGTTATTTTTATTTGTGATGAGGTATCGGTATAGCCTTTCTCCTTTAAACTTAAAAGGATAATGCCTGCAAAGATAACAGCAGCTAAACCGTCCAGTGTTTGATATCCTTCAAGAAAAGCATAAGTATATACGTTTGATAATCGAGCTGTTGCCATTGTATCTGATGGCATTAGCATGTTTTTTACTATAATTGATACCAAGGCAATAAGTAAAATAGGGGTCAGGTAAACAGCTATTTTGTCAATAATACCTTTGGGATTGATCACAAAGAGTAGGGAAATTCCAAAATAAACCAGAGTGAAGAGGTATTGTGGGATATTTGGAAAGATAGGCAATATTCCCATTTCATAGCTGACTGCTCCTGTTCTTGGTAAAGCCAACAGGGGGCCAATAATCAGCATGATAATGATGCCCATGATGATACTAAATTTTGGTCCGACCTTAGACGCAAAGGAATCGAATGTGCCCCCCGATTTTGCTATGGCAATAATTGCCAGTATCGATAAACTCACATCGGTAGTGAAGAAGCCCATGATGGCTTGTAGCCATGAATCTCCACTCACAACTCCCAATTGAGGTGGAAATATCAAATTTCCTGCTCCAAAAAACATCGCAAACAGTGCTACGCCAATCACCACAATATCCTTAAACTTTTTCATTAGATCTTATTTTTTTATAGAGCGCGAATGTATTAATTGATTGGTGAAATAAAACTAACAATTGTCATTAATTTGAGGTTTGTGTGGGAAATAAACGCTTATAAATGGGAATGAATGCATTCAACTGATGTTTGTAACATATGCTTCTTTTGTCGATGAAGTGCCACCTGACTTTTAGTGCAAAAAATCACTTCAGTATATTCACAAAAAAAACTCACCAGATCTAGGTGAGTTTCTCGTATTTTGTATTGGAATAATCTTATTTGTGAACTTAGGACTCAAGACGGTAAATCTCCATGATGTCCTTTAATATTCTATTGAAATTTATTTTCATATCGATAATATGTCCTGTGTGGATATCGAAAACCCAACCATGAATAGTGATTTGACCATGGCGAAGAGCTTGTTGCACTTCGGCTGTTTTAATCAGATTTACGCATTGTTCCTGAACATTTAATTCAACCAAGCGGTTGTACTTTTGTTCTTCATCATCAATAGCATTCAGCTCATCCTTGTGCAAACGATAAACGTCGCGAATGTTCCTTAACCAGGGATTTAAAATCCCCATGTCTTTAGCCTGCATAGCGGCTTTTACACCACCACAATTGTAATGTCCACAGATCACCACATGTTTTACTTTAAGATAGCTAATGGCATAATTAATGACTGACATCGCACTTAAATCGGTATTGGATACCATATTGGCAATATTTCGATGGACAAACATATCTCCGGGTTCAATACCCATTAAATCTCCGGTTGTAACACGGCTATCAGAACAGCCGATATATAAAATTTCCGGGGTTTGTTCGCCAGCTAGTTTTTTGAAATATTCAGAGTCTTTACTGAGCTTTTCAGCAATCCATTCCCGGTTATTATTAAAAATGTGCTTGATGTCCACCTTATAGAATTTTGGTTAATCAATTTAATTTCAGAATGTTTATTTGCGTCATTACTAAATTTTAAATGCCGACAAATTTGTGGTTTTCATTCTTGTGAGACTAAATATAGTAAAGTTCTTTTATTGTTAAGGTGAGTTAATCAGATAAAAAGATGAAAACCTCCGTTTATGTATTTATAATCAATAGAATCGTAAAAGAGGGAAGGAGGAGTATAAAACAAAAACCGCCTTGCATATGCAAAACGGTTTTGTTTGAATTTCATAATTCATTTAATCTTCATCGTCGAGGATGTTTTTCACGCGTCCCACTTCACCCGTTTCAAGTTGAACCTTGATGCCGTGAGGATGATGGGGTGATTTAGTAAGGATGCGTTTCACAACACCTTCAGTTAAGTCGCCACTGCGCTGATCCTGTTTTTGAACAATCTCAACATATAAGCCTATTTTGATGTCTTTTCTGTTTTTACCATCAGGGTGGAAATCTGCCATAATTCAGTTTTTTGTTTGGACCGGCAAGATAGCTTTTCTATTCTTTTTATTCTTCACCGAGTTCTGAAAGTTTCAAAACGGTTTTCCAATTTCGTGTTGTAGCCTGGCAAGCGAGTTTTTTTTCAAAGAGGGTATTTGTTAACTTTGAGTCACTGTATTTTCCTTCACAACAGATAAAGATATCTTGTCCGATATTGACAAATTTATCAGCTCCAAAACCTATCGTGTTTAGTTTTTTTATTTGCTCTTCTTCAGGATTTTTGTCTAGTAGAGTTAAATGTAGCCGATCTATGCTGATGTCACTATTTTTAAAAAAAGGATTTTTTTCAATGGTTTGCTTCCATTCATTGAGATTTCTGACCATTACGGGTACTTCAAATTGATAGTGATCAAATATTGCCTTTTGTATTGTTGCAGCTAGTTGTGAGTTCTCTTTTTTATCATTGCTATCAAAAATAATATTTCCACTTTGGATATACGTGATACAGTTTGAATAACCCAGGTTTGAGAAGAGTGTTTTCAAATCAGCCATAAGCACTTTGCGCTTGCCGCCCACATTTATACCTCTCAAAAGAGCAATGAATTTTGTCATGATATTTTATTCAGAATTAAAAAAACAGGATTGGTGTTTCTCAAATTTATCAAATCTGAGTTATAAACAAAACAGAATATGTGTGTAAATAGGATGGCTTTGTTAACAAGTTTGTATTTGAGTTGGATTTAGAACAAAAAAAAAGGAAGCCGAAGCTCCCTTTCTTATATTTTAATAGGTTGAATCCCGATTAATGAGAAGCCCCTTTTGTTTTTAGTTTGTCACCAGTGTCTTTTGCAACGGCTTTTTTCCATTTTTCGCTATAACCTGGTTGTGTCATTTTAGGATTTTGCTTGTTACCATCCTTGGTTTTGATGTTACCATCCATAAACTTAGCAAACAGATAACCATAGAAGTCTCTCCACTCATTTGTAAGGTTATCACCTTGGTTACATGAGAAGTCTGTTAAGAATTCGATAGCGGTAGCTTTGTCTGCTTTAAACATACCTTCAGCAGCCATATCGATAATCTTTGTGAAGTTTTGGTATTTAGCTTCAAGAGCGATTTGTTTTTCTCTGATTTCAGGATGAATCTCTGAGTAACGTGTGTAAGCCAAGTTAGATACCTGGTTGAATACCCAGAATGCAGATTTGTTGGTGAAATCCATCATCTTACCATTACCAACAGCAAAGGTTTCAGGAACACGAGTTGCACCGCAATACATAGGGAAATAAACTGTAGAAGCAGCATCATCTACACCAAACCAGTTGATTCCACCTACAGCATCAGGTAACCAGTTACGAGATTGAGCAATGAAAGAGAAACCTGTTTGTTGAGTTGCAGTTGCACGCTCGTTGCAATAGGTTACGCCGTCAACTTTCCATGTTAATGGTCTCCAACGGTAAGGATTTCCGAAAGGACCAGCTCCCATATCTTTAGACATGTCTAATTCTGTTCCTTCAAGGTGGTCTCTCATGGCATCCATCACTTCCGACAATTCCACTTTATGGTCAGGTTTAACCCAAAGAGGCATGCGATTGTTTGCATAACCTTTTTTGTCAAATTTGATATTTCCTTTTGCGTAATCGAAATACTTGGCCATACCATCGTTTACACGGTTGAAGAAAGTCCAAACACGCATTTCGCAGTAACGAGCACCACCAAAATCAACGGGTGCATATGAATCTGAGAAACTAAAGTCTTTGTTTTTACCATCTTTAGGATAAAGACCTTTTTCTTTGGCGAAAGAGATCATATCCTTAGCATAAACATTAACGATTTCAGGATTGAAAATCTTATCCATTTTATCAGAAGAAATGGATGTTTTTCCTTCAAGAGGGAATTGAGTGATACGTGCGTGATTAGCGTGTCCACTAACGTAACCGTCAGGAATCATACGAGCAGCCCAAACAGCACCTTTTTCGCCGTTGCCTTTACCAATCATCTCCAGAATCCAAACCTCATCTTTATCAGAAATAGAGAATGATTCACCTGAGCTGTAGTAGCCGTATGTTTCGACCAATTCGGTCATTACTTTAATTGCTTCACGAGCTGATTTAGCACGTTGAAGAGTTAAATATATCAAACTACCATAATCAATGATAGCACCTTCCTGAGAACCCAATTGTTCAACGCCACCATAGGTTGTTTCGCCAATAGCCAACTGAAATTCATTCATATTTCCCACTACTGAGTAAGTATGAGCGACCTGAGGAATTTGACCTAGGTATTTTCCCGTATCCCACTCGTATACATCAACCATTGTACCTGGAGCCCAATCGGCAGCCGGACGGAAGTAAAGCTCACCATAAAGAACATGTGAGTCTGCAGCATAGGAAATCATGTTGGAGCCATCAGCACTGGCACCTCTGGTTACAAGGTAATTGGTACATGCACTGGCAGTTGAAGCTGTAAAAATAGCTAGCAACATGAACAGTGATGCGAAAATCGATAACTTTTTCATTCTAATTGTTTTAGCTGGTCTAAAGACAGTTAATATTTGTTTTTTGTAATAATGTATTTGTTAATGGTCATCCGTATCGATTCTTAAAAATGAGACATCAGGACCGAATGAATTTGTACAAAAATAGCAAAAAATGGGAGACTAGAAAGTGATAAATGCCTTGTTGACATGTGTTGGATAATATGATGTTGCTGACTTGGAGTATGAGGTTTTGGTGAGCTTCTGTGGGAAAAGGGCAAAAAAATAAGTGTATCTCTTATTGTTGAGGGATACACTTACTTAAATATTGGTGTTTTATGCAAACACAGCAGGAATCAGAATCGTTACTTTTTGAAGGCATAGCTTTTGGAGTTTTGGGTTCTATTCTCGGCTATTTGAACATTGTCTCCAGCAACAAAAAGCTTTTTTGATTCAACTAGAAATGTTTCTTCAACTCTTGAGTTTTCACTAACTAAAACCAAACTGTATTCACCATCTTCTAAATGTGACAGATCAAATAGTTTTTGTGAGTTAGATTCAGCTTCAACCACTTGGCTGTAGTAGATGTTACCCGCTTCATCGTATATTTTCAATCTCGCATCCGTTTCTGATGGGTTTAGTATTGACACGATAGAATAATCAGTGTTTAAATACGGGTTGATACGAAGGTGACCGCCTGCGAAAGCTGAACTCAGACTTAAAACAAATAGGGCAACGAGTGCCAATCCTCTCAATTGTAATTTTAAATTTCTCATTTTAATAAAAATTTTGGTTAATAATTAATTGTTTCGATCAAACGCTTTAAGTGGTTTCGTTTGACATTGTAAAGCTATGAACTATTCTTAGAATAGATCCAAATAAAATGGCGTATGAAGGGTGAAAATGCGAGTTTTTTCATTTCAAACGGTTTCGGCAAGCCCCGAAAATGTTTGCGTTCGAGAAGTTTATTAAAGAAAATTATCATTAATAGACTTGTTTTAGGCATTTCTCAATTATGATAACGTTTTCGTAAAATGAAGGGAAGAGGCTAAAACGTCGATTTAGGGAAAATATTAAGAGAAAAGGATATTTGGGATCTTAAAATAAAGGGAAAACCTGCGATGATTTGTGAAAGCATGAATTCTGATTCTGCAAATTAGTCGCAGGTTGTTATTCTAAATGTGGGTGTCATTTAGTCTCTTTTATTGCCGCTAAACCAGTCTTTAAAATCGTTGACTTTCTCGCGCGATACAATAAGGTCTTTATCTGAATTTTGGTTGAGTTTGACTTTTAGTCTTGAGTTGGAATGAATATTGACACCCGATATGGCATTGATGTTGACAATGAAGGAACGACCTATACGGAAAAACTCATTGGGGTTTAAAAGCTCTTGCAATTCTTCCATTTTATAATCAATAATATAGTGTTTACCATCTTTAAGCAGAATAAAAACATCACGCCCTTCACTATAGAAAAGATCGATTTCGTTGGCGGTGAAGGAGCGAAGCTTGTCTCCAACTTTTATCATGAATCGAGTCTTGTAGTTTTTCTGAATTTTAGATAAAACCTGACTTAAATCTTCGAAATTACGAAGTTTTGACTCAGAGGTCAGTGATGCACGCATATTCTCCAGTTTTTTCATACTGGTGAACAAATCGTCAAAGCTTACGGGTTTCAGCAGATAGTCAATGCTATTAAGTTTAAAGGCATTTAGGGCATATTCATTATAAGCCGTTGTAAAAATAATTGGGGTTTGGACTTGTACACGGTTGAAAATTTCAAAGCTTAGGCCATCAATTAAGTGGATGTCAAGAAAAATAAGATCGATTTTATTGTCAGGATTTCCCAACCAGATACTGGATTCAGTTACCGAATCAAATCGCTCGACTATCTCAATGTTAGAGTCGTACTTCTTGATTAAGCGCTCAAGCTTTTCAGCGGCTAAAATTTCGTCTTCAATTATAATGACTTTCATGCTGCATTATGACTTTGTGCTTCTTTAAGCGAGAAGCATTGTTATTGTTTTTGATATTGCTTTCTCTTAATGATTTTCCAATTCAATTTTTGGAATTTTCACCTTGCAGAGAGTATTGCCCTCCACACAACTTGCTTTCAGATTGCTATAAAAATGGATACTGTGGTTAATGCTATCCAGTAATGTTTCCGGATTAACTGCACGTTTCAATCGAGCCGACGATTTATAGCTAAAACTAATATATTCTTTTTCCTCTTCAATTTTTATCTTTAGTTCGGTATTGGTATTCACGAGTTGTGTTTGTTCTATGAGGTTGATGGCTTGAAGAATTGTATTGGGAACAATCATAATTTGTTTTGCATCGTGCTCTAGTTGCCATTCGATATGCAGATTACCTGAATACAAGTAGTTTTGAATTTCCTGATAGTGTTCAACTTTTTTTATTTCATCTTCGAGGCTGATAATTTCAGAATATCGGTTGCCTAAAATCCTCCGGTAGAAAAGTGCCAGATAGTCGATGTGTTTCTCGGCCTGATCGATATGTTTTTTTCGAATCAGGCTAATGATGCCTTCCAATGAACTATACAGGAAATCAGGATTGATTTTATTTCTAAAGACTTCAAGTTCGTATTTAATGTTTCTTCTGTTGACCTCTTCTTTTTGAAGCAGGAGTGAATTTTGTTTGTCCAGAAATGTGATACTGATATAGAAGAGGTGGAAAAGGATTCCGTCAAGAAGAAAAACAATAAGGAGAGATACCAGTTGAGAGCTGAAGCCACTCATTCCAATATAATAATTAAAATAGAGCCACAAACATATCGATACCTCTGAAAGGGTAATGATGAAACTACCCGAAAACATAAGACCTGTTTTTAACCAGGGTGTTGAGGTGAATCGCTTGTTTTTTTCAAACGTATTTATCCAAAATCGATAGCTTTCGAATAAAATATAGTTGACCAGAATCATGAATACCAATTCATCGGGTTGAAAATTATTGATGATTTCTGACAATCGGTCGAATACCAATAGAAGCAGCATGTATACAAAAAGTCCTGCGACAAGAGGTGCGAATATTCTGTATAGTGATTGATTTAGGTATTGGGTTTTCATTGTATAGTCTTAGTGGCTGTTTTAAGTATTCAGTAAATTAAAAGTAATTTGTTAGTTCATGTTTTGATTGTTATTACTAATGAGCGGTAAGCTTACTGTAAAGAAATCTGTTTTCTCAAGCTTGATATTCTCATTGGTGAAAAACGCGTAACGCTGTTTAATGTTTTCAATCCCAATTTGAAATGATTCTGCTTGTTTTCGTAATGGGTTGATATTATTGCTAACATGCAGGTAGTTGTTTTTGCACACTAATTTTACTTCTAGCGGAGAATTTGGGGAGATTAGGTTGTGCTTAATTGCATTCTCGACCAGCATCTGTATACTCAAGGGTGGTACAAGACTACTCTGAACGACTTCTGGTAATTCAACACTTAGCTTGTATGAGTCTTGAAATCGCATTCTAAGAATGTAATTATAGGCTTCAACAAAGGCCAATTCTTTTTTTAGAGGGATTAGAGCTTTGTCGTTCTGATCCAGAATAAAACGGTAACTCTCAGCAAATTTTCGAATAAATTCTTCTGCTTTTTCAGCATCTTTATAGAGTAAGGATGAAATGGTATTGAGCGAGTTGAACAGGAAATGTGGGTTGAGCTGCGATTTTAGAGCTTTAAATTGCAAATTCATTTGATTGTTAATCATCTCTACAGACTTAATCTCTTCTTTTTTAAGGGCATTAAAAGAAAAGATCATAAAATCGAGAATAGTATAAATAAACACGAAAATGAACAGAATCAGCAAGGCTTTTAGAAAATCATCTTTATGTTCCAGCCAAAACGTCTCGTAAGTCATACCCGTGTGTAAAATCATGTCGAAAAGCTCGAGATAGACTATGATGAGAATACAGCCAGCTATAAATAAACTGAGGCTTTGTGATAGAAAACGTAAACTGTGCTTTTTTTTCCAACTGACAACTTTATTAAGCAGTTTACCAATCCCAAATGCCGAAAAACCAGCTAATAAGCCAAAAATGGCAGAGATGAAAAATAAGAGAAATTCCTTTTGCAGAGAAGGTAAATCGCCTACCTGACTATAATGAATAAGCATGTAGCTAAGTATTCCTATAACCGGACTAATGATGATAAAACGCCAATTTTTAGACATCGTATATAAAGTGTTTGGAATATCTGAAAGGTACAAATTGAGCAACAATAAATGAACTCAATTTTAAAATAACTTCATGGCTACTTTAAATGTAGAGCCATGAAGTATTACAAACTAGAAAACTTACTATGAAAATTTTAATATCGTTTGTGTGAATAAATGGCTTTCATAATTCTGCCATAATCATACTCAGAGTTTATTTCCTGAGTTGATTGTATCAAAGCATCTTGAATTTTTTCGTTATCCAAGTCTAACTTATTTATTGCTTCCATGAGGAAAGATGCATGCTCGTAGTCCGATGAAATATTATTCGATTTTTCAATCAACTCGACCTGTTGTTTTGTGGTTAAGCCCTCTTTATTTAGCATCATTTTATAGAGTTGACTCAATTCGTATGAAGACGATATCTTCTCTGAAGCCTCCATCAAAAAGTCAAAACCTTCATCACCAAGCTTATCATACTCCATAAAGTTCATTAATATTTCTTTATAGGAGTAGTCTGATGAGATATCATCCATCATTTCTTTGAATTTGGCCTTATTTTGTGGGGTTATCATTTCATGTTTAATCATGTTTTTCATGATCTGAGTATTTTCATAATCCGATGATATGCCCTGGCTTATTTCTATAATCTTATCAATATTGTCAAGATCAAATAACTTTTCATTAATAACCGTTTTGATAATAATGCCTTTTTCATAATCAGAATCAATGTCATCGATTTTGTTCAGAATAAGATCCAATTTAAAGTTCGAGTTTTTACCCTCTGAAATAGCCAGCTTGATAAGATTCGACTTTTCGAAGTCCGAGTCGATATTATTCAATGCCGAGATAAATAACTCAAAACTGGTTTCGTTCAGTTTGTTGTTTTTGAATACCGCATTCAATATTTGTGATAATTCATAATCAGATGAAACTTTGTGCAGACTATTAAAGAATTCCTGTGAAAGCAAACTATCGTCAATAAAGGCCTCACTGTGATTTTTAAAGATTTGAGATAGTTCGTAATCAGAATCGATATATGCAGGGAATTTCTCCAGGAGTTCTTGCTTTTCCTTTTTATCCAGCTCATTATTATCGAGTAGATAGTTGACCATACGTGATTTGAAGTAGTCACTATCTGTTTCTTCCAATTCGGAAAGGAAAGCCACAATACCACCTTTTTGGTAAATTTTGTTGACACGGTTTTTTAGATCTAAACCTGAGTTTCGTACAACATGAGGAAGAACCTCTACCATCCATTCACGTCCTTTGGGTTCGAAAGCAACTTGTTTGTTGCCTTCAAAATAGAGTCTGTCCAGTTTGTTATTGCTTGATCGAAAATAAAGTTTACGTTTCATGCCAAAACTGACCATGCTTATCTTAAGATAACCATCATCGCTAATACTGATCACATCAGTGTAGTCATCATTGAATTCGATTTCACCATGCGTTGCTACTTTGATGTTTTCAGCATTCCAACTTGATCTCACAGAGCTGGTTAAATCTTTATCCTTTATGGTTGGATTCGCAACTGCCTGAGTGATTGACACGATCAGAATCAGAGCAAACAGACTTGTGATTTTAAGGAGCGTTTTCATATGCAAGGGTTTAATTTTTACAAAAATAAACGAGTGAGCCACATGTGTTTTGAATTGTCTCACATTTTCTAAGAACAATATTCAGGAAAAGTTCAGGAAATTAAAAGACAATTGACATCAATTGTTGAATATCTGTCATGAATTGTAAAGAATATGTAATTCTGAAGAAATTAGCCCTGAAAAATAAGGACGGGGGAGGGGAAAATAAAAAACCACTCCCGGAAAAAGGAGTGGCTTTTATATGTTTGTTTGAAAAGATTTAAGTTGTGTCTTAACTTAAATTAATTGAGCTGTTCAGATTATTCTGATACAACTTCGAAAGCGATATCTACTTTCACTTCTTTATGAAGTTTTACTGTAGCAGTATATTTACCGATTTCTTTAATAGCATCTTTGATTACGATAACTTTTCTGTCAATCTCAAATCCTTTAGCTTCTAAAGCTTCAGCAATTTGAATATTGTTTACAGAACCGAAAATCTTACCAGTAGTACTAGTTTTAGCACCTAAAGTTAAGGTTACAGCTTCAAGTTTTTTCGCAAGCTCAAGAGCTTCGTTTTTGATTTTTTCCTGCTTATGAGCACTTTGTCTCATATTCTCAGCATGCATTTTTTTAGCAGACTCGGTTGCTAAAACTGCCATTCCTGTAGGAATCAAATAATTTCTTCCGTAACCATTCTTAACAGTTACGATATCGTTCTTATATCCTAAAGTATGGATATCTTGTTTTAAGATGACTTCCATTTCGTTTCCTCCTTCTTTAAAAGATTATTTCATCATGTCAGTTACGTAAGGTAGAAGTGCTAAATGACGTGCACGCTTTACAGCTGTAGCTACCTTTCTTTGATATTTTAAAGAAGTACCAGTGATACGACGTGGTAAAATCTTTCCTTGCTCGTTTAAGAATTTCTTAAGGAACTCAGGATCTTTATAATCAATAAATTTGATCTTGTTCTTCTTAAAACGACAGTACTTTTTCTTTTTGATCTCAACAGTTGGTGGAGTCAAATATCTGATTTCTGATTGATTCTGTGCCATGACTATTTCTCCTCTTTAGATGCTTTAAGGTTTCCTTTTCTTTTAATTGAATACTCGTATGCGTATTTATCAAGTTTGAAAGTTAAGAAACGGATGATTTTCTCGTCACGTCTGTAGTTAAGTTCCAATTTCTCGATTAATTCACCTGGAGCTTCAAATTGTAGCAATTGGTAAAAACCAGTGCTTTTCTTTTGAATAGGATAAGCCAATTTGCGCAGTCCCCAATTCTCCTCATTTGTAATCTTACCACCATTGTCAGTAATAAGAGCCTTGAATTTTTCTGCCGCTTCCTTTACCTGAGCTTCAGATAAAACGGGAGTTACAATGAAAACGGTCTCGTAATGATTCAACATAATTTAAAAATGTTTAATTAATAAACTAATTATTAATAGTTTTACTAAGCCGCAAAAGTAGTTAATCTTTTTTAATATTCAAATTCCCTTAGGCCATAAGTTTTTCTAGTTGATTTCTTCCTTTTCATCTCCCAAGGTTTTTTTTGAGTCTAGCTTATTTTTGATTAAATTGTATAATGAACTTAATGATAAGTGGACTGGCTGTTGTGTGCTCAATAACTATTGATTTTACAGCTAAATCTCACCGATTGTTAATTCACAGATTTGTTCCATTATTTATTAGTCGTAATGGTAGACGTATTATAGTATAAACCATTTCTAAATCGACACGTATGAAAGACAGGATTGTAACTTTAGCAACTTGCAGCTATACTCGGGCAGAATTATTAAAGAGTTGTTTGGAATCAGAAGGGGTTGAGTGTTTCTTGAAAAACATCAACTTATTGCAGTCAGCAATAGGAAGTGGTGTTAAACTCAGGATCCGTGAAGAGGATTTGATTAAGGCTTTACAAATTATCGAAGATTTTAAGTTGAGCTATGTTGAAAAAGATGAAGACACACTGGGCTTTGATTCTCAAATAGTTTTAAATCGGATAATGGTTCCTGTTGATTTTTCCGACACAACACCACGCATCTGTGATTATGCTTATAATCTGGCTGTAAAATTTCAAGCTGATATTCTGTTGTTTCACACTTATTTTGCTTCCGCAATCGAAACGGTTCCTTTCTCCGACAGTTATACTTATAATGCCACTGTTGTTGAAGTTTTAGCTGAGGTTGAGAAGAATGCCACAAAGAAAATTCAGGAGTTAAAAGATTATTTAATTGCCAGAGTTAAAAAAGATAAGGTGGATGGGGTCGAGATCGATGTGGCTTTGTCAGGTGGTATTGCAAGTTCTGAGATTATAGGCATGACTAAAACATATAAGCCAGATCTTTTGGTTATGGGTAGTCGCGGAGAGACCGCTGGAACATCCAATCTTCTTGGGTCTGTTGTTTCTTCAATCATTGATAATGTTAATGTGCCGATGTTGATTTTATCAGACAAAGGAGAAAATCCGGATTTAGATAAGATTAAAGAGGTGATGTATGCAACTAATTTTGATAGGGCTGATTTTAAGGCTATTGCAACACTTAAGTTTATTACTGCCCCTTTCTTAATGAATTTACATTGTGTTCATTTTGAGGAGGATACTGAGAAGTATTCTCTGGAAGAGCATCGGATGGGAATGTTGCGAAAGTATCTGAAACGCACATTGGGGGATGATACCATCCAATGTGAAGTCTTTAAAAATGAAGATAAAATGAAGGGGATTGAAGCCTATGTGCAAGATAATAATATTGGTCTGATTGCTATTATGGCTAGAAAACACAATTTGCTTGAGCGACTATTTTTTGGTCAGATGTCGCGTAAGCTTTTTGTAAAAACACACATGCCAATTCTCATTTTTCATTAAATAATACTGTCGTCTGATTTTTCGGTGTTGAAAAAAGGGGTATCGAAACTGTATTGTTTCGACACCCCTTTTGTAATTCCGTTTAGAACAAGCCTTCTGTAGAAAGGTATCGCTCTCCCGTATCGTAGTTAAATGTTAAGATTCTGGCATTTGCTCCAAATTCCTCTTTTTTCTTATTTATAGCTGCTAAAGAGGCACCCGTTGAAATACCAGCCAGAATTCCTTCTTCTTTGGCTAGTTTTCTGACCATAGAGAAAGCTTCTTCTTGCGATACCTTTATAGCACCATCAAGGACGTTAAGATTTAAATTTGCAGGAATGAATCCAGCTCCAATTCCCTGTAGGGGGTGAGGTCCTGGAGCACCACCACTAATAACAGGGGAAGCTTCCGGTTCTACGGCAAATACTTTTAAGTTTGGAAATTTGGCTTTTAATATTTCGCCCACACCTGTGATGTGGCCTCCTGTTCCCACACCTGTAACAAGATAATCTATTCCGTCAGGAAAATCATTGATGATTTCCTGAGCTGTTGTTTGTCTGTGGATTTCTACATTCGCTTCATTGTCGAATTGTGAAGGCATCCAGCTGTTTTCGTTGGCCTGAATCAATTCTTCAGCTTTAGCGATGGCACCTTTCATACCCAATTCGCGAGGGGTTAAAACAAATTCAGCCCCATAAGCAGACATCAGTTTTCTACGTTCAATCGACATGGAATCAGGCATAACAAGGATCAGTTTGTAGCCTTTAACCGCTGCAACCATAGCTAAGCCAACACCCGTATTCCCCGATGTTGGTTCAATAATAGTGGCGTCTTTTTTTAGTATGCCATCTTTCTCGGCCTGTTCGATCATCGAAAGGGCAATTCTATCTTTAATACTACCACCAGGATTGTTGCGTTCAAGCTTGATCCAGGCTTTTGTGTTTTGTCCCAGTACCTTGTTGATTTTTACAACAGGCGTTTTTCCGATATTCTCTAAAATAGTGTCTAATTTCATGATTGTTTATTTTTTTAGTTTGTGAATTTTAAATTTGAAAATCGATGATATTGCTTTCATCGATATTTGATCTGACCTTTATTTTATGTGTGTGATAAACCAATGAATTCGAATCAACACTTGATGTCAACCACACATTACCTCCAATGATGCTGTTTTTGCCAATGATGGTGTCTCCGCCGAGGATGGTTGCATTTGAATAAATGATAACATTGTCCTCAACGGTAGGGTGACGTTTCTTTTTTGCCAGACTCTTTTTTACTTGCAAAGCACCAAGCGTAACCCCTTGATATATTTTAACATTGTTTTTTATTAGGGCAGTTTCACCAATAACAACGCCGGTACCGTGATCTATAAAAAAGGATTCTCCAATTTGCGCACCAGGATGAATGTCGATACCTGTTTTTGAATGAGCATATTCGCTCATTAGTCTCGGAATAATAGGAATTCCGGCTTTATGGAGTTCATGGCTGAGTCGGTACACCATAATGGCAAAAAAACCGGGATAGGAAACAATGACTTCGCCCAGCGTTCTTGCTGCAGGGTCGAAATCCTGAATGGCCTGAGCATCTAATAAGAGTTCTTTATAAACCTTAGGTAGAGTTATCATAAATTGTTTTGATAAATCATCAATCGATTTATTGAGCTTTTCTTTGACGGGAAGAAGCAAGAGTTTTAAATGCGTTTCCAATTGTACCAAAAGAGCTTCCTGTGCGCAATGACTCTTCGACCTTCGGGCACTGATTGGAAACAAGGTGTTCATGGCTTCTTCAACAAAATTTTGACTTAAATCTCTACTGGGAAGATCGAGTTCGTTAATTTCGCGTGAAGCTTGGAGCTCTTCCATAACTTTCGATAGATAGTTCATTCTTATCTGATTATAATATGTAATTGTAAAAGGAGAATTTGGGGTGCAGAAAAACTGCCCAATTTAAATTGAAAGTCTATAAAAAAGGATAAAACCTATAGAACTAACAACAGGGGGTACAACAGCAGCAACAACAACAGTTTAAGTTGCTGGTCGAGAAAGATGTGTTTGAGTTGAAAGAGTTTAGTCGTGTAGACGCAAACAAATACATCTCAAAAACAGATTGAGATGTTGAATATGATGCGATATGACTATTGTGTTCTCTCATTTGGAAATAAATTCTGAGACAAATCTAAGGAATATTTTTCAATTTAATACTTCTTTGTCCGAATTGTTTTATGAAGTGTAATGATATGAACATAGTTTAAACGTTTTATCATTTAAACATTCACTTTTAGTGCCATGGATTTAAATAAACACCAAACCTTCTCACCCTGAAAGAGTTTAAGTGATTGACGCGATGTTTCGGTGATGGTTACTAATAATTTAAAGCCTACATCTACGAGACAATAGGTTTGATTTCCATGCTTGATAATTTGTAAAATAGTTCCCTCAAGTTGATTGCGAATGGAAACATTTTTTATCTGATTCAGGGCAATGGCAATATCTTCAGGACGAAGAGAAACATTGATTTCATCTCCTTTTTCAAAATGTTGCAATTGCTTATTTCGTTTGATCTTGATTATGCCCTTTGGGGTTGTTTTGCTTAATTCGAAGTAATCCGTATCAATGTGTTCAATTTTGAAAGGAATCATGTTGTTTAATCCGGATTCTTCCATAATATCGATAAGCAAATCCTGTTCGATCAAATCGAGATAATTGCCTTGTGCTATAATTTGCCCATCTTTTACAAGGAGTAGTTTTTGACTTAGATTTAAAAGATCCGGTAAGTCATGACTAACCACCAGAATAGGCAGTTTCAGTTTCTGATTTATTTTAATGAGATAGGGGATAATCTGCCGGCGTAATGATGCATCGAGGGCAGAAAAGGGTTCATCCATGAGTAAAAGTCGGGGTGAAGATAGCAGGCTGCGGCCAATGGCAACGCGTTGTTTTTCTCCACCAGATAGTTGTTTGGGGAATTTTGTGAGGAGAGTATCTATTTCCAGTAATTGAACAACCTCTTCGAGACTGATTTGTTGTTTGTCTTTTTTAATATATCGAGTGGCAAAAAGTAAATTTTGGTGCACATTCATGTGTGGGAATAAGCGCCCTTCTTGAAATACGTAACCTATTTTTCTCTTATGCGAAGGCGTGAATGTCTTTGTTTCACTATCGTCTAAAATATCATTGCCAATTGCGATCTGACCTTCGTCAAGTCTTTCTAATCCGGCAATCAGTTGTAAAAGACTCGATTTTCCAGCACCTGAAGCACCAAAAATCCCCGTAATGCCATCTGAAAAGTTGGCCTTCATATCTAAAGTGAAGTTGTCTTTAGACCATTTTATATTGATAGAAAGTGTTGTCATGCCTTGTATTTGCGATGATGTAGTTTTTTTACGAGTAGTTCAGAGCCCGCTATTGCAATAAAAGAAAAGAGTACAGCAACAATGAGTAGGCGAAACGCACTTGTTTCCTGACCTGGAACCTGAATGGCAGAATACAAGGCTAAAGGTAAGGTTTGTGTTTCTCCAGCTATATTTCCTGCAAAAATAATGGTTGCACCAAATTCACCCAATGAGCGAGCAAAAGCGAGTATAAAACCTGATATTAAACCCGGTAGGGCTAATGGTAAGGTGATTCTGAAAAAACTTTGCCAACGATTCGCACCCAGCGTTTTTGCGGCTTCTTCGTAAGCCGGATCGATCATCTCAATAGATAAACGCATACTGCGTACACTCAGAGGGAAAGCAACAAACATTGATGCAATAACGGCAGCGTAATAGGAGAAGGCTATTCTAATTCCTAAAACCTCATTTAAGAATTGCCCGATAAGACCATTGCGCCCTAAAAGAAGCAGAAGAATAAAACCTGTCGCTACGGGAGGAAGGACTAAAGGTAGATTGACGAGACCTTCCAATAGAAATTTGGCTTTAAACTTACGCCTTGCAAGAAACCAACCTGTGAATATGGCAAATGGCAGACAAAGTAAGGCGCTCCAAAAAGCGACTTGTAGAGAGAGCGTGATAGCTTCCCACTCGGTATTTGTAAATTCGAAATAATTAGTCATTGATAATAAAAGCATAATCTTTCCAAATCTTTCTGGACTCAGCCTGTTTTAGAAAATTCTGGAATTTTAGAATTCTGGAGTCGGGGTTTGTGCGATGAGCTGAATAATAGAGAATAGGAGATGAACAGTCCTCCGAAAACTCATATAGGCAACGAACTTTGTTTGATTTTTTAGCATCCGAAAGATAAACAATTCCCATATCAACTTCACCCATCTCAACCATAAGTAAGGTCTCTCTTGCATTTTTGCAGGGTAATAGTCTTGATTTGAAAGTTTCCCAAAGTTTATAATGTGTCAGGATTTCTTTGGCATATTTCCCTGCCGGAACATGATCGGGATTTCCTATGGCTAAACGACCGCTGAATAAGGATAGCATTTGTTTGGGCGTAGCGTTTTCGAATGCGTCAATTTTACTTTCTTTAGGCACAATGATGGCCATCTTGTTTTTTGCTAAGTTTAATTTTGATTCAACTTGTAAGAGGTTTTTCTCTAAAAGGTAGTTGACCCAATTTTCGTTAGCAGAAAAAAAGAAGTCAAATTCAGCCCCTTGTTCTATCTGTCTTGCGAGAAGTCCCGAGGATGCAAAATTTAAACTCAATTCGACACCTGTTTTTTCATGGTACAGTTCTGACGTCTTATTTAAGACATCTTGCAGGCTGGCTGCGGCAAATATATTGAGCTTTTCTGCCTTTTTTTCAGAATTGCATGCTGTTGATATTAAGCCCGTAATCAGGCAAAAAAAGAGAATGTGGGTGCGGATTGTATTCATAGCTCTAATATAGTTTATAAAACAATACACACACATTTGTAGTCCCGATAATGTACACTTTGCTTGTGAATGAATATTGGTTTGTCGTATCTAAGCCATTTATTACTTTCAGCTGAGAACTTCTAATGAAAAAAAAATGAAATTTTATTATTGTTCAGAGCATTTTTCATTTTGACGAATGATTGATTTTTTATTAGATGTTGATTTCATTTGAAGCTGTGATTTGATATAAATTATTGATCACGGATTTTGGCATTCAGATGTGTTTGGGTTTTATCTTAAGTGACGTTTATAGTGTGTGATATTAATATGATAGTGTTAATTATGTAGTTGATGTTGAATGTTTTATTGTTTGTTGTTGTTTCGCTATATTTTATTGATTAAGCGCTTCTCATAGAAAGGGATAAGAGATGTTAAATCTTTCTTTTGTATTTTATTTTGTATCTTAAAGGATATTTTTGGTTTTTGATGAAAAAAAGGTTTTTGATTACTTATAGAATCGATATATTTTTATTTTCTTTGTGCATACAACTTTTCCAATTAATAATATCTGATGAATACAACAAAAATTTTTTCGACTCTAATTCTATTTATTTTCTTATCATTTGCAGCTTTTGCCCAGACTAATGATACAGAGCAAACTCAAACGCAAAAGACTGAAAGTACACAATCTGCAGTTAAACCTCGTGCCTATATTAAAGATGCTTCCATTAAGGAGCAATTTGAATTTATGATGGATAAGTCATCCAGATGGAAGAGCTATAAGGTGATTGAAATTGCATGGTTGAATAAATTTGAGTCCGGTTTTGTCGATTCATTAAATGCGATTAGAAATGATTATTTAAGTGCCAGAAAATTGGTAGCAGATAGAGATAAAACAATAAAATCGTTGGAGTTAGAATTGAAAGAGAAAAAAGATGCTTTAACGACTATTCAGAATGAAAAAGATAGCATGTCCTTATTGGGAATTCAGATGTCAAAGGCAAGCTACAATTTATTTATTTGGAGTTTGGTTGGAGGTTTGTTGGTGTTAACAGGTTTCTTCTTTTTACTTTTTAAAAGAAGCAATTCGGTCACCAAAGAAACCCACATTAGATTGGAAGAAGTGAGAGAAGAATTTGACACGCACAGAAAAAATGCACTTGTTCGTGAGCAAAAACTGGCTAGGAAACTACAGGATGAAATAAACAAGAATCGTAACTTAGGTATGTAATATTACCTTCTTAGAAATATAATGGAGCTTCAATCTTTCGATTGAGGCTCTTTTTCTATACCTACATTTAGGTATTTTTTTAAGCTATTGCGGTTAATAGGACTTTTTTGTCTTTTTTTGTAATGGAGGACAGTTTTTTATTAGATCAGACTTTCCTTTAGGCCAAATTAATCACGCATTTGATGTTTCTGAAAAAAAAACTCATTGGTATATTGCCCATTCTACTTATTGCAGGATTTGTCTTATTGAAACTATTGCAGTTTGTTGAAATCGATTTCTCCCAACAGCGAGAGGGGCTGCTTCATTTTGTTGATGTGGAATTGACAGAAGATGAGGCTGATCGGCTTGATCGTGATTTTATTCCAGGTATTGAATACATTAGTAATCTGACGGGAACCTGGGCTGTTCGTTTCTTATTAGCAGCTTTTTTGATGTCGCCGGTAAGTCTTCTTATCGGTCGAAGTTTCCCATTGTATTTTCGCCAGTCTGTTGGGATTGCAACAGGTGTGTTCACAATGCTTCATGTGTTTGTGTTTATTTATACTGAAAGTTTTTTGTCTGTTTTTTCCCGAGCTGAACTTATTTTAGGTTTTCTAGCTTTTCTGATTATTCTCAGTCTGACTCTGACTTCGAATAAAAAAGCGATGAAATTATTGAAGCGTCGGTGGAAGCGCCTTCACCGATGGGTGTATTTAGCCGTTTTATTGGTTATGCTACACCTCATTATTCTTGATCATTCGTGGTTGGTTTATGGAATTCTGTTTGCTTTCGGATTTGTTTTTAGAATAAAGTCGGTGAAGCGTTTTATAAAAACGAGATTGTAAAGTTTTCAAATAAAAAAAAAGAGGTATTCCTTGGAACACCTCTCTTATATTTTCGTTTGAATTGAATCTACATTTCAAAATCTTCCATATCGCCATTTTCACCTCTGGCTCCGCGTTTCTTCTTGTAGTTGTTGATTTTGTAACTTAGGTTTAGTTTAATACTTGGCCATTGCATATCAAATTTGCTGTAGTTATAAAAACCAGGACCTTCACTTATATTTTCGTGCTTAGCAGTGTTCAGTATATTTCGTAATTGAAGTGTTGCCGATAGCTTACGTTTCATGAAATCTTTTTTCAATCCAATATTGGCCATCACGAATCCCTTACGCTCACCTTGCGCTTTTTTACTTGCAGAATTGTATATCACATTCACTTGAAAACGGGTTGTTTTATTAAACATGATGGTTGAATTATTTCTCAAACTCCAATTGAAACTCTCGGTAGAGAAATCTTGCACAGTTGGTTCCTTTTCGCTATTGTAAGTTGTGTAATCTCCCTCTTCTTTATAATGGTACACATTACCTATCAGGTCGTTTTTAAACCATTTGGCAAAGTTTAAATTCAGCATGGTTTCTATACCTAAAGAATAGTCCGTACCAACATTGTCAAAGCTTGATAACATCACATTATCCTGATAAACCGATCGGATGCGCTCCATGACATTATGAGTTACACGGTAATAGGTTTCGAATGAGATCGATTGTTCCCCAATTCGTTTCTGATAGCCCAATTCGTATGAGTCGATATATTCAGGTTTTAAATCCGGATTACCTTTTCGAACGTTATAGGCGTCGCTCCATGTAATGAAGGGTTCAAGGTTCCAGCCTCTGGGGCGCTGAATACGTCTGGTGTAACTGGCCATCAGTTGATTCCCCTCGCTTAAATCGATTTGTGTATGAATGGTTGGAAAGAAATCCCAACGATTGATTGTAAAGCTTTCAGTTTCTCCCTTATATTTTATCTCTCTATCGGTGTATTCACTTCTCAAGCCTAATTGATAACCCAATATGCCTGTCTGATTAGCATAAAGGGCATAAATGCCGTGTACATCTTTTTTATAGTCAACTTCGTGACTGTATTCAGGCTGTGGAATATATCTTGCATCTGTATAGTCGGACTGAGTGGTGATATCTTCACTTTGGCGAAGTTTGGCCTGATAACCAGCTTCGAATTTGCTCTTCCCACCCAATGGAAGCGTATAATCTGCGCGGATATCCAGATGAGATCCCGGCCCTTTTTCTGTGGATTCTTTACCATCTACAATAGCTCCATTCTGCTTGCGTTCTGTTTTCGATTTCTCGTCACCATCGCGATACGAATAGTTCACTTGAGTCAATAATTGATGGCCTTTACCTTTGAATTTGCGTAGATAACTGAAATTGGCATTGTAGAATTCCATATCGCGATTCCAATTGTCATAGCTTTTGTATTTTTCGACCGAACTTGTACTTCCATCAGAGAATTTTGAATATTCAGTATAGTTAAGATCTGAGCCCATATCCATTTGTCTGCCACCATAACGCAAACCCAAAGTAACTGAATTCTTGTCGTTGATTTCGTAATCAAAACCGGTACGAATGCCATAGCCTAAACGTTCTCTGTCTGACTCACCATCTGATAAGACATATATTGTAGAGTCCGTTTTAATTGTCCGATTCTCGCTTTCTCTGTCACCGGAGAAATTACGATTGCCATAATCCATTCCAAGGTGGAAATTGAATTTGTTCTTACGCAAATTGACTAAGAAATCAGCTCCGTGGTTATTAAAGGTTCCCACATTTAAATTGACAACACCTGACAGGCCTTTCAAATTTCCTTTTTTTGTGATGATGTTTATAATTCCTGATGAACCTTCCGGATCGTATTTGGCAGAAGGATTGGTGATAATCTCGATATTTTCGATTACACTGGATGGCATTTGAGTCAGAATATCAGCTGCTTCCAAAATGGATGGACGCCCATCGACTAGAACGGTAAAGTTGCTGCTTCCTCTCAGGCTAACGTTACCTTCAATATCAACGTTGATTGAGGGGACACTCTCAAGCACATCAACGGCATTCCCACTGGCAGTTGTTAGTTGACGGCTTACGGGAACCACTTTTTTATCAATTTGATATTGTACGGGTAAACGTTCTGCATTTATGACAACTTCACCCAGGGCTTCGCTTGCCTGACTGATGAGTACTTCTTTTAAATTGGCTACTCTATGGTCGCGATTGATAGGAATATTTCGAATGGTTTTTTTGTTGTATCCAATAAAAGAAACCTCAACATAGTATAAGCCGGGTTTCAGTTGTTTCAATTCAAATTCACCCTTTGCATTGGTGATTGTTCCATTAATTAAAGTGGAATCAGCCATCGTAAATACTGAAACAGTGGCGTATTCTACGGTCGTTTTTAAGTCTTTATCTTTCACAATACCTTTAATTGTACCACCCATTGCCCCTTTTGAGTTTGGTACTGGCTGCATAGCCTGACTCAGGCTGACTAGCATTGTAAAAACAAATAGTAATAGAGATTTCTTCATGTTCTAAGTTCTTGTTTTAAGATGAACTGTATACAGTTCATCGGTTGTCGAATTCGTTAGTAGGTTGTGTTTTTATCTGAAAAAAGATCCACAAACTGGACTTTTTGATAGTAACATGTGTTTAGACAGAGAAAAATGCAAAAGGTTTAGTCACATTTTCACTTTCGAATTCAAAATTATCATATTATATGAATGCCTCTTCGCAGAACTGATCTTTTAATAGGTTTTAACAATTATTTAACGAATTGCCTTCTGTTCTGATCTGTTAGCTTTTAACAGATTTGATTGTTTACAAATCATAAGGCTTACTGGTTGGCTTTCAATAAAATTCTTAACTTCATTATCTTAAGAAATTAAAGTGAATTAAAAGCGATTATAATGAAGAATACAACTGACTCAAAATCCAATCAAGATATACGTGTTACCAAAACACCTATTTTAAACGAAGGCAGTCCTGAAGCTAAAAGAAAAGAGATACTAGAATACTTTCAGAAGAGTTGGGAGCTTGATGATCGTTTGTATGAGTCATTGAAAGGGGAGGAAGCGTTTTATTTGCGAGCCGATCCTTTGCGTCACCCTCTTATTTTTTATATCGGGCATACGGCAACTTTTTTTATCAATAAGTTGATATTAGCTGGTGTCATCACCGAAAGAATAAATCCAAGATTCGAATCGATATTTGCAGTGGGCGTAGATGAGATGTCGTGGGACGATTTGAATGAGGCGCATTACGATTGGCCTACTGTTCGGGAAGTTCGCAATTACCGAAAGCAGGTGAAAGCAATGATGGAAGAATTGATTCTTGAGCTTCCTTTAGTTATGCCCATCAATTGGGAAAACCCATTCTGGGTGATTCTAATGGGTATTGAACATCAGCGTATTCATATTGAAACGTCCTCGGTTTTGATTCGCCAATTGCCTGTTGACCGGGTGAAGGATAATCCACTTTTTTCAATCTGCGAAAAGGCTGGGAGCGCTCCTGAAAATGAATTGGTAAGGGTGAAATCGGCTAAAGTGTCTTTAGGTAAAAAACGGGATGATGCTTTGTATGGCTGGGATAATGAATTTGGAACGTTTGAGATAGATGTCAATGCGTTTTCTGTATCAAAATTTTTGGTTTCAAACCAGGAATTTAAGGCTTTTGTAGAAGATGATGGCTATAAAACGCAGCAGTGGTGGACTGGGGAGGGCTGGAGCTGGGTTCAGTTTAAGTCTTGTGAATATCCGGTTTTTTGGATAAAGGATGGCAAAAATTGGAAGTTGCGTTGCATGTTGCAAGAGATTGCTATGCCCTGGAATTGGCCGGTAGAGGTCAATTATTTGGAGGCAAAGGCATTTTGCAACTGGAAGTCTCATCAAACGGGTAAGAGTTTGAGAATGCCAACTGAGGCTGAATATTATGCCCTTCGAAACAGTTTTAATATTCCCGATCAACCCTATTGGGAAAAGGCTCCGGGGAATATAAATTTGGAGTATTACGCTTCATCTTGTCCAGTTGATGCCTTTGATTTTGGAGGGATATTCGATGTGATTGGTAATGTGTGGCAATGGACTGAGATGCCGATTTCAGCTCTGGATGGTTTTGAGATCCATCCTTTTTATGATGATTTCTCCACACCAACATTCGATGCCAGACACAATTTGATAAAAGGCGGTTCGTGGATTTCAACCGGGAACTTAGCCATTAAAGATTCACGTTACGCATTCCGCCGTCATTTCTTTCAGCATGCGGGTTTTCGATACATTGAATCGGAAGAAGAGCTTATTATTAAGGATGATTATTACGAGAGTGATGAATTGGTGTCGCAATATTGTGAGTTTCAGTATGGGCAGACTTATTTTGGAGTAGAAAACTATTCTGTAGCTTGTCTCAAGCTATTGCAGGAACATCTGAAAACGATCAATAAGGGGGCTGCTCTGGATTTAGGTTGTGCCACAGGACGAACCAGCTTTGAGCTGGCCAGGTATTTCGATAAGGTTACAGGTTTGGATTTTTCTGCACGTTTTATTCGTATTGGTACGCAGTTGAAGGAAAGTGGCAAATTGAATTATAGTCGAATAGAAGAAGGTAAACTGGATACTTTTCAGGAGATAAAGTTGGCAGATTATGGTTTGGCTAATTTAAGCGAAAAGGTTGAATTCTTTCAAGGGGATGCTTGCAATCTGAAACCTTTCTTTACGGCTTACGATTTGGTTATTGCCAGTAATCTCATCGATAGACTTTATAATCCGATTAAGTTTCTACAAGATATCCAAACCCGAATTAATACGGGGGGATTACTCGTTTTAACCTCTCCATACACCTGGTTGGAAGAATTTACGGATGCGGAGAATTGGGTAGGAGGCTACCGAAAAAATGGAGAGCCTTATACTACGCTCGATGGATTGAAAGAGCAACTGTCTGATTGTTTTGATTTGGCTGAAGAGCCTCAGGATGTGCCTTTTGTTATTCGAGAAACAGCTCGCAAATATCAACATACGATAGCTCAAATGAGCATTTGGCGTAGAAAGTAATCGTTTAGATATATAAAATGGGCTTCTCATTGTGGGAAGCCTTTTTTATTAGAAGCAGACTTAAAATGATCCTATATGATTTTTTTGCATAAAGAAATATAAGGCTAGAAAATCAGATTAGATCATATTTTATCCGCGTCAAAACCTATGGCTTAAATCAATTAAGAAAACTATATTTGTCATCTAAATTATAGAGATGAAGCTATTTTATGCATTAATAAGATTGATAGAGAAAATTATTCTTTGGTTTTATCCGCCTTTCAAGAAGTTTATGCCGGAGCAAACATTTAAGTATGCAGCAACCGGAGGAGCAAATACGGCTTTGGATATATTCCTGTATTTTATTTTTTATCATTTTGTTCTCAATAAAGAGATCGTTGATCTGGGCTTTTATGCCATCTCACCTCATATTGCAGCATTTATTATGTCATTTACGATAACCTTTCCTATTGGTTTTGTATTGGCAAAATACATCAGTTTCCCGGGTTCATTTCTCCGAAAACGCGTTCAGTTTTTTCGCTATGGCTTAAGTGTTATGGGAAGTGTGCTTCTGAACTATATTTTTCTGAAACTTTTTGTAGAACACTTTGGCTGGTACCCAACGCCGTCTAAAATGCTGACTACCCTAATTGCCATTCTATTCAGTTATACGGCTCAGAAATACTTCACCTTTAAGGTTGAAATCAAAAAGTAAAACGTGTTTAAACATTTTTTATTTGGGTTATTAAGGGTTGTTGTTGCTATTAGTCAGTAAACTATTCTGTTAAAGAAATAATTTTTTACTCTCTTGATATTTCGGATCTTTATTAGTGGAACTTAAGATTGATCTTATTCCCATTTATTCTTTCGTTTAACATCATTTTCTATGAGTAATATTATTGTATTAGGAGCAGGTATGGTGGGCGGTGCCATGGCAATTGATATGGCAAAACACCATAATGTAACACTTGCGGATATCAGCCAATCGGTATTGAATGATATCAAAAGCAGACAGGTAAACCTGAAAATTCAGCAGCTTGATGTGTGCAATAAAGCAGACTTGCAAACTCTTGTGAGGAAATATGATTTGGTTATATGCGCGGTACCGGGTTTTTTAGGCTTTGAGACCTTAAAAGCTATTATTGAAGCAGAGGTTAATGTTGTTGATATTTCATTTTTCTCTGAAAATGCTTTTGACCTGGATGCCTTAGCTAAGGCAAAAAATGTAACGGCAATTGTCGATTGCGGTGTGGCACCCGGAATGGGGAATCTTATTCTGGGTCGATACAACGAGATCATGAAGTTAAGTGATTTTGAATGTTGGGTTGGCGGATTACCCAAAGAAAAAAAATGGCCTTTTTGTTATAAGGCACCCTTTTCGCCTATTGATGTGATTGAGGAGTATACTCGACCAGCAAGGTATGTTGAACATGGAAAACTTGTTGTTCGTGAAGCTTTATCCGATTGTGAATATGTGGAATTTGATCGTATTGGGACTCTGGAAGCTTTTAATACCGATGGTTTAAGATCTTTAATTTACACCATGTCGCATATTCCGAATATGAAAGAAAAAACCTTGCGTTATCCCGGACATGTGGAATATGTGAAGGTTTTAAAAGCCAGTGGCTTTTTCGATAAGGAAAAGATAGAGATGAATGGCATTTTGATTGCTCCTTTAGATTTTACCAGTAATATTCTTATCAAGGAATGGAAATTGGGAGAAAAGGAAGAAGAGTTCACTGTGATGCGAGTGAGACTAAAAGGGGAAAATTCTAAAGGAAAAAGAGAGGAGATTGTTTATAATTTGTATGATGAATATTACACGCTCACACAAACATCGTCTATGGCCAGAACAACAGGTTATACGGCTACTGCGGCTGCCAATCTGTTTTTAGAAGGTTTGTTTACCGAAAAAGGGATTATACCACCCGAGTTGATAGGTAGATATGAAAGTTGTTTTGATTATATTTTAAAGTATCTCGAAGAAAGAGATATTCATTATAAAAAAAGCTCACGCCCGATACGGAGCCATTCTTGATAAGAATATGTTTTTAGCTTAAAGTTAATTGTAAGGAGTTCGTTTTTTTGTCCAAATTACCTATTGGGTGATGATACAAATTCTCGTTGTGTCGTTTATGCCTTGACTTGTACCATCAGAACCTCGATTCAGAATCAATCCAACACGGTCTCTCCCTTTGAAATTATCCAAAGGAGAGTATTTATAGACTATTGAACTGCTTGATAGTTTGCGATATATCTTGCTTAATTTGGCAAAGTGGGGGGCTTCAAAAATCCAGGCTCCTTCCTCGTCTCCGAAGTTGCCTAAATCGATTCTAAGTGTGTCTCCCTCACTAATTTGAAATTCTTGTACAATCGTTGCCTCTACGATTCCTGCATTGCTGACATCTTCTTTCTCTGAACAAGAAACAAGTAATAAAAGACTGATGAGAAATATTACATTAATCTTCATTGGTTTATTTTTTGATTTATATCTAGTTAGACGAATAATATAGAAAAGGGTTGCGTAATAATATTCAGCTTCAAGTTTTCTATCATATTTATAATAATGAGATTATGTCTGTTCAAGTTGGTGTTGGATACAAAAAAAAGGACCACCTCAGGGCAGTCCTTTTTAAGATTATGGTGTTACTGTTTTAGTCTTAAATAAACAAGTTGACGTTTGATTGTTCGGCTTCTTCAAGATAAGTAGCAACGCCACCAATTTGAACCCCATCCAACAATTCAGCCTGATCAACACCCATCACGTCCATCGACATTTGGCAGGCGATCATTTCAACCCCATTGTCCATAGCCGTTTGCAATAAATCTTCCAATGAATCTACTTTCTTCGAAAGCATTCTTTTTTTCATCATCTTCGATCCCATACCCATCATGTTCATTTTCGAAAGTTTCAGATCATTGGCACTGCTGGCCATCATTTTGCCAAACATCTTACCCATCATGTCTTTCTGAACCTTAGGCTTATCGGTCTTTTTAATGATATTTAATCCCCAGAAGGTGAAAAACAGGGTTACCTTGCTTCCTGTGGCAGCTGCACCATTGGCAATCACAAGTGAGGCTAAGGCACGATCCATATCATCGGAGAAGACCACCATAGTTTTGTTTTTTGGCAGGATAACATCTGAACTGAGAGATGCTCCGTTCTTTTTTTGTTTTTCAATAACCGCTGAGATAAACCCTTTTTCAGACTCACAAGAAATCAGCTTATTACCTGTCATCTTACACCATGAAGCCACATCTTTTACAAATCCGGCATCGGTCACTTTCTGACGAAGGCGTTGTCCATCTTCAAGTTTGTCAATTTCTTTTTTTAGTTTGATAATGGGGCCAGGGCACTGTAATCCACAGGCATCAATATCGATGGTTTTGATCTCTTTTGCCCCGGCATCTTTATCTTTCCCACGATAGATGTGACCATCTTTAGCGATATAACTAGATCCGAAGATATCTTCGTTACTCTGCTTACAGGTAGCGTGCTCGTAGGTTTTGTATCCACCACTTAGGTTGACCACATCTTTAAAGCCTTTTTGCATTAGGATTCGTGCGGCAAAATAACCACGCAAGCCAACGCCACAATAAATGATAATTTTCTTATCCTTTGGAATCTCATCAATACGCTCACGTATTTTATCCACTTCAATGTTAACAGCACCTTCAATTTGTCCCAATTCGAATTCATCTGGTGTTCTCACATCCAAAATAAAGTTATCCGAAGCATTCATCTGGTGCAATTCATCCCAATGGATGATCTTCACCAAACCATCGATGATGTTTCCTGCTGTAAAACCAGCTTGGTTAACCGGATCTTTTGCAGATGAAAAAGGTGGGGCATAGGCATGCTCAATCTCCTGAAGATCGTAAATGCTTCCGTTGTTTTTTAGAACAGTCGCAATCATGTCTATGCGCTTGTCAACCCCTACGTAACCAATGATCTGTCCACCAAACAATTTTCCTGTTTCAGGATCGAACATGATTTTAATGGTGGTTGGCATAGCTCCCGGATAGTAACCTGCATTGGATGCACCGTGAGTAATATTTGAAATATACTTAATGCCTTCTTTCTTCAACACTTTTTCAGCTAATCCCGTAGAAGCAACTGTAATATCGAATACTTTAGCAATAGCTGTTGCAATTGCCCCCTTATATTTTTTAGTATGCCCATTAACCAGGTTATCGGCAAGCATACGGGCTTGTTTATTCGCTGGTCCAGCAAGGTAAGCGTTGGTATATTTTCCTGTAATTGGGTGTGGGAAAGCCATGGCATCGCCTAAGGCATAAACGTGTTCATTATTGGTTTGTAAGTATTCGTTTACCTTAATCCCTCCGTTTGGAGCTAGTTCAATTCCAGCCTCTTTAACCAATTTGGTTTCAGGACGGACACCAATAGATAGTATAACCATATCGGCATCTATTTTTCTGCCCGATTGCAGGTGGATGTTTAGTTTATCCCCTTCGCGCTTGAATTCAGAAACGCCATCCTTTAGGTAAAACTCAACATTTTTGGTTTTTAGGTGCATGTGTACTTCTGCAGCCATTTCATAGTCAAGAGGTGTCATTACCTGATCGGCCATCTCAACAATGGTAACCATCATTCCCATATGATGTAAGTTCTCGGCCATTTCAAGACCAATGAACCCTGCACCTACAACAACCGCTTTCTTTGGCTTTTTTTCATCGTAGAATGATTTGATCTTATCGGTATCTCTAACATTACGAACCGTGAAAATCGCCTCGTCCTTAATACCTGGAATAGGTGGTTTGATAGGTTCTGCTCCTGGCGAAACGATTAGCTTATCGTAGCTTTCATTATAAGAGCTATTGTTGGTTAAATCTTTGACTTCAACTGATTTATTCGCGGTGTCAATCGCAATCACTTCATTCTGGACACGAACTTCAACATTCAATCGAGCCTTAAAACTCTCAGGTGTTTGAAGTAAAAGTTTTTCTCTTTCGGCTATTACACCACCCACATAATAAGGTAAACCACAGTTGGCGTAAGAAATATGTTCGCCTCTTTCGAACATGATGATTTCAGCTGATTCGTCGATTCTTCTCAGGCGGGCAGCGGTTGTTGCTCCACCCGCTACACCTCCAACAATTAAATATTTTGTCATGTTATTCTATTTTATCTCAGTGTTTTTATCTTTATATGTAGATATCCATATATATTGGGTGCAAATATAATATATCCTCTGACTTCAATACTACAAAACGGCAATTTTGTGATATGTTCTAGAATATGTTTCTGAACATATGTTCATATTTTAGAATTTTGGTTCTATTATGAAATTCAGTTGGTGGTTAATTATTTTTGAGTATGAAGAAACTTATTTTAGGTGTTTATAAACTCATAGTTTATTATAATCTGCTTATAATAAATGCATTGATGTTTTGGTATGATGTATTGTGGATGTTGCACTTATACGAGTTAATAGAAAAAAAGTCTTTGGTATTAAGTGAGTGCAGGATTTAAACTTGGTTTGAAATTAGCTTGAAGTTTTTTTGCAATGAAGTCGGGGACTATTTTAGGACTTCTGGATATTTTATCCACAAAAACAACTGTTGAGTTGGCTTTGCTTAGTATGTGACCTTCTTCATTAGTAATTAGAAATTCAAAGTAGAACCGGGTTTTGGGTATTTCTTTTACTCTTGTTGTGATACTAATGAGTTCATCGTAATGAGCTGGTTTTTTGTATTCAATATTAAAAGTTATCACTGGCATCATGATCTGCATATCTTCAAGATATTTGTCATTTAACTCAAACTTTCTTAACAGTTCAGTTCTGGCTTGATGACAGTAAGTTACATAGTTAGCATGATAGACATAACCCATCTGGTCAACCTCACTGTATCGGGGTCTTAGTTGTATTTTATCTTGTATCATATGGTTGGGTGTAAATCGATTGTATGTGTACTTAATTGTATTTTATGCCAAAGTTTCTTTATTTCTTTAGAAATATTGGAGTTTGGTTGATATTCCACAATGGTTTGTTTGTTGATCATGGCGTGAACCATGGCTTTGTCAAATGGAATTTTAGCCACTAAAGGGATATTCTTTGTTTTTAGGTAATTTGCTATAGATTGACTTAGTTCAAGGTTTAAATCAAATTTGTTGATAAGAGCAAATACAGGAATTTTAAACGATTCGATCAGCTTAATAAGACGATCAGCATCGTGTAAGCTTGATTTGCTAGGTTCAATTACAATTAAAGCTAAGTCGGTTCCTGTTAATGAGGCGATAGCTGCACATCCTATACCTGGAGGTCCATCGTTAATGATCCATTCTTTTTGATTCGTGAGTGCAATTTCTTTGGCTTTTTTACGAACCTGAGTGACTAGTTTGCCGGAGTTTTCTTCACCGGGACCCATTTTAGCATGCACTAAAGTACCAAAGCGCGTATTTGAAACGTACCAGTAATTGTTAGTGTATTGTTCGGATCGAATAGCTTGCTCAGGACAAATGCGTTCGCACAATCGACAACCTTCGCACTGAAAAGGATTAATAACGAGTTTTTCAGCCGCATTAGTGTGTATCGCGTCGAATCTGCAATGGCTTAGGCAAATATCACAACGTTTACATTTTGAAGTATCTATTTCAGCTTTCCAACCACTTGCGAAGGCATGTTCTTCTATAATATCAGGATGTAGTATCAAATGTAGATCGGCAGCATCAACATCATTGTCACATAAAACGGCCGATTGTACTAAGCCCGATAAGGCTGCAGTGATAGAGGTTTTACCTGTTCCTCCTTTTCCACTTAAAATCGTCATTTCCATCATGCGTATACCCTTTTTATTAGTTTATCTGTTATGATCTCAAATTCCTTTGATATTTTTTGAGGTATTGTTTTCAACAAACTGCCATTGGCATAATTGGTCGCATACTCTTGGTCAAAAGGAATTTCACCCAATATCTCTATCTGTTCTTGTTTTAAATATGTGTAGATATCCCGATTACCAATTCCGGCCTTGTTTATAATAACACTGTAGGGTTTTTGTAATTCTTTGAGTAATTCTACCATCAATTTTAAATCGTGTAAACCAAATGGAGTTGGCTCTGATACGAGAATGATGAAATCTACATCACTGATAGTTTCAACTACAGGGCATGATGTTCCCGGAGGTGCATCGTAGAGAATAATTTGACTTTGTTTAGACGCTTGTTTTTTGACCTCTTTTATCACAAGTGTTTGCATGGCGGAACCTATCTTCAATTCCCCTTCAATTAAATTGATATGATTTTTTTCATGATAAAAGTTCATTAGACCTATGGGCTGTTCAGTTTCTTTTATAGCAGACTGCTCACAGGCGACCAAGCATGCACCACAAGAGTGGCAGAGGCTTGAGTTTACTTTAGCCATTTTAATTGATGGAATGATACTGATGGCATTAAATTCGCAATAATCAGCACATTTTTTGCAGAAGTTACATTGGTTTTTGTCTATTTTGGGAACCCGTTGAGTGATTATTTTTGAGTTTTTCTTTTTTGCATTGGGAAAGAAAAGAATATCATTGGGTTCCTCTACATCGCAATCGATGAGCTGAACCTGATTTGTAAATTGTTTTCTGATAAAGTGTTGCATGCTGACTGAAACGCTTGTTTTACCAGTACCACCTTTTCCACTTGCGATGGCAATTTTGTATGGCATTGTATATGGGTATTAAATGTATAATCGGTGCAGTACGTTTACACCGATTATTTGAATTGAGTGATTAATGATCACAGTAATTCGCTGTAAAAGTCAAGTTGTTATTTAGATAGGCATCAATCAATTCTGTTGCAGATAGTTTTGGAGCTCCCACAAAAACATTAACGCCGTTTTGGTTGAAAATCTGAATGGCTTTTTGCCCCATTCCACCAGCTATTATGTCGCTAATACCTCTTTCTGCTAACCACATAGGTAGTAATCCTGGCTCGTGTGGAGGAGGAGTTAATCTTTCTTCAGAAACCAGATTTCCATCCTCAATATTAAGAATAGCAAAATAGCTACAATGTCCAAAGTGGGCATCTAGAATATTTTCGTTGTTAACAGGTATCGCAATTTTTTTATTCATCTGTTTATTATTTATTGGGTTAATATTTTGTTATTGTATAGTGAGTTAAATAAAAGAGAATGTCCAAAATATTTAGATTCTTAATTTTAATAACACGGATATGACTTTTTTCCAAACCTAATTTTTTGTGTCTTTTAAGAATCCTTAGTTGTCTTAATACAAGTTTTGGACAAACTCTTTTTTCCAATCCTGAGAAATTAATTAATTAGCTTTCCCTCGTCTCTGATTTCTTCGGCTTCTACCCAGGCCTAAATTGTTAGTTTCCTTAGGGTTCTCGTCGTCTGTGTGTTCAGCCATACGTTTTTTATTGGCATTACATTTTCCCAGACCTCGACCGCTTTGGGGACCTTTCCCCTCAGGGCCCATTCCATCAAATCTTGGCATAACTCCTCCTTTTTTACGATTAAACAATAATCCTCTTAATAATTTCTTGTATGCTTGTAGAATCTTGAATAATGACCATTTGTATATTCAGTTCTTCCAGTAGTTCTTTTGCCTTAGGGCCAAAATCGCCAGATATAATTTTATCAACCTTTAACTCGATCATTAACTCGGCTGCTTTTGTTCCGGCACCATGATTAGAATTGATAAACTCATTTTTAATAAATCGGCTTTCTTTAGTTTTACTATCTAATAGACAAAACCATTCAGCTCTACCGAAGCGTTTGTCAAACTGTGACGTTAATTCATTTCCTGAAGATGTGATAACGATATTACTCATGAGCTTTATTTTTGATTGTTTAATGATTCAATTTCTTTTGATGAACAAATAGGACAGATATTCTGTTTTAAGTTATTAGGTATAGTAAACCTTGCATGACAGGCATTGCATAGAAACCAATTGTTATCCATTTGTGTGTTACCGTAAACGGCTCTAATCTCCTTTATTTCTACGAATGCCATTGCTATTTTTCGTCTTGCACTTTCATATATCCTCGCAAAGGTCGGTCTTGAGACTCCCATGAGCTCAGATGCTTCTTTGTGATTCATTAAATCGTAATCTGCTAACTTAATCGCTTCATATTCTTCGTAAAGTAATTCTATATGTTCTTTGCAACTGTTGTGTGTTCCGTATGGTTTGTAGCCTTTAAACTCTGGTGGAGCTACTACTTTTCTAAGTCTCGTTCTTCTGGGCATAAGGCATTTAATATTTATATTGAGAATATTCTCACTACAAATATATTGAGAATATTCTCATTTCGCAAAAACAAGTTTGCTTTTTTTCTATTTGGAAGAATAAATTATACGATATTATTTAAGTCAGGATTTGTGATTAATTCTATTTTTTTCGACTAAATGTTCATTTGTCCTTTTATTATTGCCGAATTGCTCTATTTTTGCAGAAAATATATGGGCTTGATTCTATGGATGGTTACATGTATGAATTTGAAATAGAATTACAGAAGGTTAAGAGATGATTGATTTGATTGCATTTGATGCAGACGATACATTATGGGGTAATGAAAACTATTTTTATCAAACCCAAAATGAATATGCTCAAATATTAAGTGATTATGGGTGTAAGGAAGCGGTTTTAGAGCGTTTGCATTCTACTGAGATTAAAAATCTGAAGTTGTATGGCTACGGTGTGAAGTCTTATACGCTTTCGATGATAGAGGCAGCACTGAGTCTATCTTTTAGAGAAATTCCAGGCGAATTAATTGCTAAGATTTTGGCTCTTGGAGCTAAAATGTTGACTGAACCTGTGCAGCCCATGAATCAAGTTCAGGATGTGCTTGAGAAATTGTCTCACAATCACGATCTGATTACAATCACTAAAGGGGATCTGCTGGATCAGAACAGAAAGATGAAGAAATCTGGTTTGGAAAAGTATTTTTCTGATGTGATTGTTGTGAGTGAAAAGAATGATGAAGCTTATCAGCAAATAATTGATAGGAAAAAGATTCAGCCTGAAAACTTTCTGATGGTTGGTAACTCGATGAAATCGGACATTTTGCCAGTTCTTAATATCGGTGGCTATGGTGCTTATGTGCCTTATCAGTACACCTGGGATCACGAGCAGTTGGCTGAACCTGTACAGCACGACAAGCTATTCGAATTGAAAGATATGAAAGAGATTCTGGACTTGAAATTCTTTAATTAGAATAGTCTAAATGAGATATATAAAATCCCTGTTTCTGTTGAAGCAGGGATTTTTTTTGCCTTTAATCATTTAATCAAATCAAGGCATCAAATAAGACCTCTACAGGATGCATTGCATCACGTTGGCTGCCATCCTTAATCTGATGACGACAAGAAGTGCCCGAAGCTGCCAAGAGAGTTGTGGGTTTTGTGTTTCGAACGGCGGGAAGGAGTTTGAGTTCGGCAATTTGCATGCTTAGCTGATAGTGTTCAGCTTCGAAGCCAAAGGAACCCGCCATGCCACAACAACCGGAATCAATTTCACTTGCAGAATAGTTCACAGGGAAGGATAAGATTTCCTTAACAGGCAGGGTAGAGGCCAGTGATTTCTGGTAGCAATGCCCATGGAAACTCACTTCTTTAGTTTCATCAGTAAACTGTTCTTTTTTAATTCGTCTGGCTTGCATTTCTTGCCAAAGAAACTCTTCAATCATTAGGCAATTCTCAGAAAGTTGAATCGCTGATGTTTTCAGTTCTTGATTTGCGAGATTTTTATATTCATCCCTAAAGGTCAGAATAGCTGATGGTTCAATTCCAACGAGGGGCGTTTCTTTGCTGATAATACCTTTTAGGAGCCTGATGTTTTTATTGGCAATCGTCTGTGCCTGTTTGACCAAACCTTTTGACAGATAAGTTCTACCACTTTCCAAATGTTTGGGGATGATGACCTCGTAGCCCAGTTTTTCCAATAATTGAATGGCTTTTATACCGATTTCTGTGTCATTAAAATTGGTGAATTCATCGGCAAAGAAGTAAACCTTTTTTTGTTTTCCATTATTCGAATGATTATGCTTTTTTGCCCAGGACTTTAATGTTGTTTGATGCAGTTTGGGAATGCTCCTTTCTTTGGCAAAACCGAGTTGTGTTTTTATAAAGCTTCCAAATTTGGGGTGTTGATTCACGTAATTATATAGCTTAGGTGCTACACTTCCCAGTTGATTGATCTTGTTAATATTGGCAATTAATCTGGTTCTTAATGGTACGCCCTTGCTTTGGTAATAATGCTGCAAAAATTCAGCCTTAAGCCTAGCCATGTCCACATTCGAGGGGCATTCCGATTTGCAGGCCTTACAAGAGAGGCACAAGTCCAGAACGTCGTAAAGTTCTTTGCTGTTGAATGGGTTTTTAGCTTCAGAATACGATAAAAATTCTCTTAAGAGATTAGCACGGGCACGAGTTGTACTTTTTTCATCCAAACTGGCCTGATAGCTGGGACACATGGTTCTCCCCGTTTTGTGTGTGTTTCGACAATCGCCCGAACCATTGCAACGCTCAGCAGCACGAATGATCCCCCCATCTTCGGAGAAGTCGAAATAGGTTTTCAGTTCTTTTGTTTTCTGATTGTTATTGTACCGCAAATGGGTATTCATTTTAGGTGTGTTTACAATTTTATCAGGATTGAAAATATGATGAGGATCCCAAACGTCTTTAATCTCTTTAAAAACCTGATAAATGGTATCACCTACCATTAAGGGAATAAACTCCCCACGTAAACGACCATCGCCATGCTCACCACTGAGCGATCCCTTATATTTTTTTACCAGTTTGGCTGTATCTAAAGCAATACTGTGGAACTTTTCTCTATCAGTTTCTTGTTTTAGGTTCAGAATAGGGCGCAGGTGGATTTCACCAGAACCAATATGAGCGTGAAAGACACAGGAAAGCCCGTGTTTACTTAAAAGCTTTTTGAACTCAGCAATATATTCAGGGAGCACTTCAGGTAAAACAGAAGTGTCTTCAATCACGGAAACAGGCTTGGCATCGCCGTGTAGATTAGAAAGGACACCTAAGGCTGATTTTCTCAGATCCCATACACGCTTGATATTTTCTTTTCCTCTGACTATGGGAAAGTGGTAGCCAAGTTGATTCTCTTTGAAATCAGCTTCCATGGCTTGAGCAATTTCATCGATTTCATCCTGACTTTCTCGGGCAAATTCAATGATCAGCAAAGCTCCGGGTTGATCTTTAATAAAGAACCGGTTTTTAGCTTGAAGCATATTGCCTTCGGAAAGTTTCAGTATGGTTGCATCCATTAGTTCGACTGCACCAGGTTTGTATTTCAAAGCAATTAAATTGCCTTGCATAGCCTCTTCAAGAGAGGTAAAATGGGCACATATTAAAGCTTGCTCTTCAGGAGGGGCGGGTACCAGATTGAGTTTAATCTCAGTGGTGAAAGCCAAGGTTCCTTCAGAACCAGCTAGTAGTTTGCAAAAGTTAAAAGCCTTGTAGTTTGAATCGAACGCTTGTGAGTCAAGTAGTAAATCCAGAGCATATCCCGTGTTGCGTCGGTGATTTTTAGTATCCGGGAATTCTTGTCGTATAGCTTTCTGTATTTCTGGATTTTCAAGTTTTTCACGGATATGTTGATAGATTTTTGTTTCCAAGCTGGCTTTGACTCCTTTGTTCTTGCACTTCGCATGAAATTCTTCATCGCTTAAAGTGGAAAAACTGGCTTCTGATCCATCGCTCAGCAGGGTTTTTACCTCTAAAGTATGATCGCGAGTACTTCCATAAATTAAGGAGTGTGAGCCGCAAGAATTATTGCCTAACATGCCCCCAATCATACAACGAGACGAGGTAGAGGTTTCGGGACCAAAAAATAAGCCATAGTCTTTTAAGTAAAGATTAAGTTCATCGAGGATAACTCCAGGTTGAACGCGAACCCATCTTTCTTCTTTATTTAATTCCAAAATTTGAGTAAAATGCCGGGAGATATCTACCACAATACCATCACCAACGACCTGACCTGCCAATGATGTGCCGGCTGCTCGTGGTATGAGAGATAAAGCTTCTTTGCGGGCAAATAAAATGAGCTTTTTTAGATCTGATTCGTTTTTAGGATAGGCAACGGCCAGAGGTAATACTTTGTATGCTGATGCATCGGTAGCGTAGATTAAACGTGTACTTTGATCTCTATGAAATTCACCTTCGAATGTTGCTGAAAAGCTTTGGAATTTATCTGTTGTTTGCATGAATCTATTTCAAGTTTATAAGATACTGATATCTTTTAAAGGCTTTGTTTTATTCGATAGCTAAAGGAACACTTAACGGTATAGATATTCTAGCTAAATTCCCTCTAAGATATTAAAAAATCTTCTTATCAAGAATGAATATTAATACACTTTAAAATGTGTTAAAATGGACGCTTTCCAAATGCATTTTGGGCATTTATATCTAATTTCGCAATGTCGAGATTACAAAAACACATAAATTACTGACTCACAATGGACTTATTGCAAAAGATTAAGGAGAATGCAAAGCTGCATGGTAAAAAGATTGTTCTTCCTGAAGGAACTGAAGAAAGAACTTTGCAAGCTGCAGATATCCTTTTGAAAGAAAAAATTGCACAGATTATTTTGATTGGAAATCCTGAAACAATCAAATCTGAAGCTAGCAGAATGAATTTAGAGAACATCTGCAATGCGATTATCATCGATCCTGAAAATCATGATAAGATGGAAGCATACGCTGAGATTTTGTTTGAACTTCGTAAGAAGAAGGGGATGACTATGGAGCAAGCTATGGGGCTTGTTAAAGATCCGCTTTACCTGGCAACACTAATGATTAAAGCAGGTGATGCTGATGGTGAAGTTGCCGGAGCTTTAAATGCGACAGGTGACGTTTTACGTCCGGCATTTCAGATTGTGAAAACAATGCCAGGTTGTTCAGTTGTTTCAGGTGCTTTTATCCTGATCTTAAAAGATAAAACATTTGGTGATAATGGTATGTTGGTTGTTGCTGACTGTGCTGTTCATCCCAATCCTACAGCAAGTGAATTGGCTGAGATTGCTGTTGCAACAGCAAAAACAACAAAAGCGATTGCGAATATGGAACCTCGTGTAGCAATGTTGAGCTTCTCTACTATGGGATCGGCTAAGCACGAAATGGTTGATAAGGTTGTTGAAGCAACTCGTTTGGCTAAAGAAATGGCTCCGGAATTCTTAATTGATGGTGAAATGCAAGCTGATGCTGCTATTGTTGAGGCGATTGGTGCGAGCAAGGCTCCAAATTCTGAAGTTGCTGGTAGAGCCAATGTATTGGTATTCCCAACACTTGAAGTTGGTAATATTGCTTACAAACTGGTACAGCGTTTAGCGGGTGCAGAAGCAGTAGGTCCGGTATTGCAAGGTATGGCTGCTCCTATCAACGATCTTTCAAGAGGTTGTTCAGTTAGCGATATTGTAAACTTGGTTGCTATTACAGCAAATCAGGCTGCAGGCATGTAAGTTGAGAAATCAGAAATAGAATCTTAATCAAACAAATAATAAACAAAATCTAATGAACGTTTTAGTTTTAAATTGCGGAAGTTCTTCATTAAAGTATCAAATTTTGAACATGGGCGAAGAGGCAACTCTTTTAGCTTCTGGTCTGGTTGAACGTATTGGTCTTGACAATGGTGTATTAACTCACAAGCCTGAGGGGAAAGATAAGTTCAAAACAGTTCAGGATATTCCTAACCATTCTGTTGGTATTAACTTAGTCCTTGCTGCTTTAGTTGATGCTGATCATGGTGTAATCTCTGACATTAAAGAAATTAACGCTGCGGGTCATCGTGTGGCTCACGGTGGTGAATATTTCCAGGATTCTGCTTTTGTTACTGAAGAAGCGAAAGCCAATATTAAGGCTTGTTGCGAGTTGGCTCCACTTCATAACCCAGCTAACCTTGAAGGTATTTTAGCAATTGAAAAATTATTGCCAGGTTTGCCACAAGTAGCTGTTTTTGATACTTCATTCCACCAAACTCTTCCAAAAGAAGCTTTCATGTATGGCCTACCATACGAATGCTACGAAGATTTGAAGGTTCGTAAGTATGGTTTCCACGGAACATCTCATAAATTTGTTGCAAACAAAGCTTGTGAAATCTTAGGTTGGAATATTGAAGATAAAAAAATCGTTTCTTGCCACTTAGGTAATGGTGCTTCTGTTTGTGCTATTGATGGTGGTAAATCTATTGAAACTTCAATGGGATTCACGCCTAATGAAGGTCTTTTGATGGGAACTCGTACTGGTAATCTTGACCTTGGTGCGTTATTATATATTGCTGAGAAGAAGGATTTATCGATTCAGGAAACCAATAACTTGATCAATAAAGAGTCAGGTTTGGCAGGTGTTTCAGGTATTTCTTCAGATATGAGAGATCTTGAAAATGCGGCTGCTGAAGGAAACGAAAGAGCCCAATTGGCTTTGGATATGTTCGCGTACCGAGTGAAGCGTTTTGTAGGTTCTTATACCGCTTCTATGGGTGGTGTTGACTTGATTCTTTTCACTGGTGGTATTGGTGAGAATGATGCTGTAACTCGTGAAAAAGTTGCTGGTAAATTCGATTATTTAGGAATGAACTTCGATTTCGAGAAGAATAAAGGTCTTCGTGGAAAAGATGCGATCATTTCTACTGAAGATTCTAAAGTGAAGTGTATGGTTGTAACAACCAATGAAGAGTTGGTTATTGCTAAGGATACACAACGTATTGTTTCTGCACTTTAATTGGCTTAAACATATTTTCAGGAAAGACTACCTTTAAAGAGGTGGTCTTTTTTTGTTTTCTTTCAGCTGGGTTTTGTTTAACAATGTTGTATATTAGATTGTTATTAACCGTAAAAATTGACTCATGAAAAAAATATGCTTTTTAGTCGTAATGCTTTTTGTTATAAATATGGTTTCCGCCCAGGATCTTGAAGTTGAGAAGCAAGCCATAAAAAAAGTAATTCAGACCTCGTATGTTGAAGGCTTGCAGAATGAGGGTGATCTTACTAAAATAGATCAAGGGATTCATCCGGGCTTTGTTCTTTTGGGAATAGGTGAGGAGGAAGAAATGTGGAAACTGCCTATTGGTAAATGGAAAGAGAAAACTGAAATGAAATTGAAAGAGGGGAAACTACCCAGAAAGGAGAATCCTGTATCCATTAAATTTTTGTCCATAGACATAACCGGGACGGCAGCTGTAGCTAAAATTGAATTTTACGTGGGAGAGAAGCTAACCTATATCGATTATATTTCTTTATATAAATTTAAGGGAAACTGGAAAATGGTGAACAAGATCTTTTATAAACTACCATCATAGATCTGTAATTTTGAATAAGAAAAAGGCGATTAGGATTCTGAATTTTAATCGCCTTTTTGTTTTTAATGTAGTGTTTCATTAGGATCCCTTTTGAGTTTCCAGCGCTTATGTGTCCATAACCAATAAGCAGGATCGCGTCTGATCTGTTCTTCGAGTAGTTGCGTGTGTTTTTTACTGATTTCACCGTAGCTCGTCGAACAAGGATTTTCTTCAATAATTTGTAAATCAATCTCGTAGTAGCCGCGTTTAACTCGGGTCATATTCATGAAAATAACAGCATAATTAAACTCAATCGCATATTTCTCTGTTCCAAACATGATAGCCGTATCCTGATTTAAAAATCGTGTCCAAAATAAATTGTTTTTTGACTTCTTAGGGCACTGGTCACAACCAAAACCAATGATTAGATTTCGATCAGTATTATTCTTAAGATAATCTTTCCCTTCTTTCTTTGGGATCAGTTCGATTCCGAATTTCGATCTGGATTCGATGAATTTTTTGTTGAAGAATTTGTTGCTTAAGGGTTTATAAAGGGCAGCCGCCTGATGCTTGAGAGAAAGGTTTAAACAAGCAGCTGCCATTTCCCAGTTGTTGTAATGACCTGAGGCCAATACAATACTCTTATTATTTCTGTAAAGATTATCCAGGATTTCTGGATTTGTAATTTTACAACGATCTAAAGCCTGCTTTTCGCTGATACTAAAACATTTGAGGCTTTCAACGATGAAATCACAGAAGAAATGATAAAACTTTCTCGTAATTTGTTTAATCTCAGTTTTGTTTTTTTCCGGAAAAGAAGCCTTTAAGTTTGATACGACTATAGACTTTCTGTACGATAATAAATAATAGCAGACTAGAAATAAAAGATTCGATATCAGATATAATAATCTAAGTGGAAGTAGAGAAAGCGGTTTTATTATCAGATAATATAAGATTCGTGTCATTTTACATTATTGTGTTAGGGGGCGGCAAATATAGATAAGAGAATCTCATAAACGAAAAAAAAAGGCTTAGAACCATTAGAAATAGTGGCATTACATCATAATTTAAATAATTGATAAGCGATTTAAAAGTTGGGGCAAATCATTAAATTAATAGACGAAAATGACAATGGAAGTTTTATAAAAATATATCTTTGTGGCAAATTGAGAATTATGATTAGATCTACAGAACAAGCATTTAAAACGATTGATACAAAGGCTCAGGGAATTCCTTATGAGGCGATTGATTATTTAAGAAATTTGGATTCAGATGAGGCACTAATCAAGAAGTTGAAATATGCCTTTGAGAATGCTTACAACGGTAAAGTGTACTATTCTGATGATTTGAGAATTATGCTACCCGCACCTTTGTGGTATGCTGTTGTGGCGGAAAAACACTTGCATTTGGACTATGCTGATGATTTATTAAATTTATTCAGTGTTGAGGAAGATTGGGATTTAATGAATGAGCAAGCCGTTTATTTAGTGGGGCAGATGGCGAAACAATTTCCCAATGAGTTTGTAGATAAAGTTTTGGAATACATCGAAGGAAATATCGATAAGGAAAGCAAAACGCCATATATTTTTAGTTTCGAAGCTTTGTATTACGCGACTGATAAGCAGTTCGATCGCATATTTGCGATTCTTGATTTGGAAAACTTTCAGTGGTTGGATCATTATATCAGAATTCTTGGAGATATTCAACACCCGGGAACATTAGATAAGTTTAAAGCCATGTTGCCAAAATTTGAAGGAAAACACACGGCTGTGGAATTGCAGTTCTATATCGATGTGATGGAAGGGCGAGTAACTGATTTTGTAAAAGGACTTGCTTTTTGTGAAATGCGCGATACAGAATGGAAAAACCATTATCAACAAATGGAAGCTATCTTTTCACAATCTGAGGCTCCAATCCAAACCAACAAAAAAATAGGGCGTAATGACCCTTGTATCTGTGGGTCAGGTAAGAAATTCAAGCAGTGTTGTATGAATTAAATGCATATCGATTAATGATCTGTGATTTCAGATTTTAATAATATAAGAAAAGAGGATGTCAAAATGGTTTTGGCATCCTCTTTTCAATTGATATTCGGTATGATCTATAAAGATTGAATCAGACGTCTTTTACGTCAATATCTTTGCTTATCGTCTGGCTTTGTCGAGCAGTTTAAGATCGGCAAGTGCAATAGCCGTAACCGCTTCAATAATCACAGGTACTCGAATTGCAATACAGGCATCATGTCTTCCTTCAATCAGCAAGTCTTCCATTTCTGATTTGGAAATGTTCATGGTTCGCTGACTCACACCTATTGATGAAGTTGGCTTGATGGCAACTCTAAAAACAATTTCATTACCATTGGTAATCCCACCATTGATACCCGCAGCATGATTGGTTTCAGTTTTTCCTTCAGGACTTATGATATTGTCATTATGCTCCGATCCGGTCATTCTTGCAGCTTCGAAACCTGAGCCAAACTCAATCCCTTTGGTTGCAGGGATAGCAAAAACAAGATGGGAAATCATCGATTCTACAGAATCAAAGAAGGGTTCACCCCATCCAATTGGTAAATTATTGGCTCTACACTCAACAATTCCACCAATAGAATCATGGTTCTTGATTGCCTTATCCAAAGCGGCATCGAAATCGGTTGATCCACCAATTTCTGTCAGATTGGCTTCGATATTAACATCACCAAGAATCTTTTTGGCAACTGTTCCGGCAACAACTAAGCCTAAGGTGATTCTTCCGGAGAAATGACCACCACCCGTGTAATCATTGTTTTTGCCAAATTTGTGTTGTGCTACAAAATCGGCATGACCTGGACGAGGTGTATCAAGTAAATTGCTGTAATCCTTCGATTGTGTATTTGTATTTTGGAATAAAATAATGAGCGGTGCACCTGTGGTTTTGCCTTTAAAAGTACCACTGAGAATGCTTGGTAAATCTTTTTCGATACGTGGTGTTGTGCCTTTAGCGCCTGATTTACGACGACTCAAATCAGGGAGTAAATCATCTTCGGTCATCGAAATGCCTGATGGACAGCCATCAATCGTAATACCGACACCTTTGCCGTGAGATTCTCCGAATATGCTGATTTTGAAAATTCTTCCGAATGTATTCATAGGGATAATCGTTTGTATAGGCTGGATAGAATCCAGTTGTGGTTTAATAATTTGGTAATAGTGAAAACAAAGATAGCAATTTTGTGAATGAGCAATGTGCTATTGGGCTAAATTGGTGTTTCATAAATTTGGATTATACATTTTTGATATTATTGTATTTGTTTAGTCAAAATCTAACATGTTTAGGAAATTGAGCTTTGTCATGGTTTACTATAGCCTTTTTAGTATTTTAGCCAACTAGAAAAGAACTATTACTAACATAAAACAAACACAAGGTGAAAAGAACATTTCTTTCATTATTTGCAGCGAGTGTTTTATTAAGCTCATGCAATTGCGACAAGTGTGATAAAACTGAGGCAAATGGGAATCCATTTTTCTCAGAATATAACACACCACATCAAACAGCTCCGTTTGATCAGATTAAATTTGAACATTATAAGCCAGCTTTTCTTGAAGGAATGAAGCAAGAGCAAGCTGAGGTTTTAGCCATTGCAAACAGCAAAGAGGAGCCTACTTTTGCAAACACAATTGAAGCTTTCGAAAAGACAGGTGAATTATTGTCTAAAGTGAGCAATGTTTTTTATGCACAAAAAGGTTTTAACAACAACGATTCCATTGCAAAGTTGGCAAAAGAAATGTCTCCATTGTTGACTAAGCATGGTGCTGATATTAGCCTTAACGAAAACCTATTCAAGAGAATTAAAACGGTTTACGATAAGAAAGATGATTTAAAGCTTTCTGTTGAGCAAAATACGTTGCTTGAGAAAATGTACCAAGGATTTGTACGTAGTGGTGCTAATCTTGACGCAGATAAGAAAGCAAAACTTCGTGAGATCGATGAAAAGTTGTCATTGCTTACGATGCAGTATGGCGATAATGTATTGGCTGAAACCAATGCTTTCGAATTGGTTATTGACAATAAAGAAGACCTTGCTGGTTTACCTGAGTCAGTTATTGGCGCTGCTGCTGAAAAAGCAACTGCTGCTGGTAAAGAAGGTAAATGGATGTTTGGTTTGGATAAGCCATCAATGCTTCCTTTTTTACAGTACTCTGACAAGCGTGACTTGAGAGAGAAATTGTATATGGGATACGTAAACCGTGGTAACAATAACAATGAGTTCGATAACAAGAAGAATGCTCAGGAGATTGCCAACCTAAGAATCGAGAGAGCTAAGTTGTTCGGATTTAAAAACCATGCTGCTTATGTTCTTGACAGAAATATGGCTAAGACTCCAGAGAAAGCGATGGAGTTATTGAACAAACTTTGGGATGCTGCTTTGCCAAATGCAAAAAAAGAAGCTGTTGAGTTACAGAAAATGATTGACAAAGAAGGCGGCAAATTTAAGTTGGCTTCTTGGGACTGGTGGTACTATTCAGACAAAGTGAAGAAAGCGAAGTATGCTTTGGATGAAGAAGAATTGCGTCCTTACTTTGAGATCAACAACGTACGTGATGGTGCTTTTGCTTTGGCAACAAAGCTTTATGGTATCAAGTTCGTTGAGCGTAACGATATTGCTAAATTCCACGAAGAGTGTCAAACTTGGGAGCTTCAGGAAGCTGATGGAACCCATATTGGTATCTTCTATTTGGATTATCACCCACGTGCTTCTAAGCGTGGTGGTGCTTGGATGGATTCATTCCGTAAGCAATCAGGTTTAGGTACTGACAAGGAGATTACTCCAATTATCATGAATATTTGTAACTTCACCAAGCCAGTAGGCGACGGACCAGCATTGCTTAGTCCTGATGAAGTTGAGACTTTATTCCACGAGTTTGGTCACGCACTTCACGGATTCCTATCTAAGTGTCGTTACAACACATTGTCTGGTACTTCTGTATCACGTGATTTTGTTGAACTTCCATCTCAGGTAATGGAAAACTGGGCTTTTGAACCAGAGATGTTGGCATTATATGCTAAGCATTACAAGACAGGTGAGGTGATTCCAGCTGAATTGGTTGAGAAGATTCAGGCTGCAGGTAAATTCAATCAAGGATTTGCTACGGTTGAATATCTTGCTGCTTCATTGTTAGATATGAAGTACCACACTTTAACTGAGCCATTGACTGAAGATGTCATGACTTTTGAAAAGAACTACCTTGAAGGAATCGGATTAATTCCTGAGATCTATTCAAGATACCGTTCTACTTATTTCAATCATATTTTTGCTGGAGGATACTCTGCAGGTTACTATGCTTACATTTGGGCTGGTGTACTTGATTCTGATGCATTCCAGGCATTTAAGGAAACTTCATTATTCGACCAGGCTACTGCAAAAGCATTCCGCGAAAATGTATTGTCCAGAGGTGGAACAGAAGATCCAATGGTACTTTACAAGCGCTTTAGAGGTGCTGAACCAAGTATCGAGCCTTTATTAAAGAAGAGAGGTTTGAAATAAACCCATCTAAATAAATATGAGAAATCCGATTCACGAAAGTGGGTCGGATTTTTTTTGTATCCATTCATCTTCAATTACTATATTTATATGAACAGTGAGTTAAAGATTTTATATTGGTTATAATCATACGGTTTGATCAGATAGTTACACTCTATATTTTTTTAAGGCTATCAACAAAAGTATTTCATATTTGTTTAGACTTACTCATTGATAAAGTCCATTGTCCGCAATACTTCATTTTAATCATTTTAAATTGACTTTTAAATTATTTAGATCCTTTATGTCAGATTTGAAATTTTGTTTTTGATATAAAAGGTGAAATAATATGAATTTGAAACAGGTTTTTACTTTATGAAGATCTGTTTTGTAAAATATATTAGAGCTTATATTTCTCAGATTAAAAGTTATTGTCTTTGGGGAGATGTTTTTACTTAATAGTTTGCGTGGAACTGTACTTTTTTTTTATTCTCAAAATTGCAAGTTGAAAGCTTCTATCTTCGTTTAAGGAAAGCTATCTTTGGAAGTTGAAAACCAATTAGTCTTGATGAGTTGATGACTTGTTGTGGAACTATTTCTAAAAAACAAACAAGATGAAGATCTTTTTCGATGTCCTAAATATCTATTACTTGCCCCAATATCTTCCTGTATTTGAAGAACTCAATAAGCGAGGGCACAGCTGTCGTTTCATTGTTTATTCCAAAAAGAATGATGAAGCTAAGATGACAGAATTGTTGGAAAGTATGGGGATTGAGTATACTTGGGTTTACGACTACAACGTGGCTAAGGATGTGTATTTAAAAGATCAACCCGATTGGATCTTCTTCGGGAATGAGTTTCCTTATTTGGATGAGATTCATAAAGTATCGAGAACCGTGCAAATGGGGCATGGTATAGGCCCAAAGCCAAGTTATTATTTAAAGTCGAAGACACCAATGACCGTCCGTTTTATCGAAGGAGATTTGCGTTTAGATAAAATTATGCAAATGTTTCCTGATGATAATTTTCAGCAAGTTGGTTTTTCTAAACTCGACCCCATTTTTAATAAAACAGAGAAGGGCATCGATTGGGGAAAGGTGAATTTGGACCCGAATAAGCCAACTTTGTTATATGCACCAACATTTAACCCAAGCTCACTGGGATGTTTCCCAAGGAATTGGCCTAAGGAATTTCAAGCTTACAATATCTTGATTAAGGTTCACGCTTTAACCTTATCGAGAGATCGTTATAAAAAGGAGCAGAAGCTAATTAAACAATGGGCGAGCTATCCGAATGTTTATGTGGCTGAGATTGATGAATTCTCATTAGTCCCTTTTTTGGTTTCAGCAGACTTGCTTATTAGTGAGGCATCTTCAACTTTATTTGAATTTGCTGCCTTAAATAAACCTGTTGTTATTTGTGACTTTTACGATCTAAAATGGTCTTATAAAGGCATATTTAAGTATCGATTTGATGCACGTTTTGGTAAGGATTCAGTAATCTATAATGACTTGGGAGCTCATGCAAAGAGTTATAAGCATTTGAAAAAGAAAGTTGAAGAGGAGTTAAGTCAGCCTAAAAATTTTGAAGCGAACAGAAAAGCTTACACTCGTGACCATGTGGGGCCTACAGACGGGAAAGCATCAGCTCGAATAGCCGATTATATAGAGGCGAATAAGTAGAGAATAAAGAGAGGCTTAAGTTCAAAAAAACTTAAGCCTTTTATATGGTTTATTTATTGTCGATTAATTTAAGTGTGTTTTTCAGGATTGTAGAACTCACACTTTTAGTATATGAGAAGTAGACCATCTCGCATGTTACTGGTGGATATTTTCCTTTCCAGTCATCACCAACCGAGATCGCATCGATGCCATATTTATCAACGACTTTTTGTTTATCCTTATCTTCTTGTGGGATTACTTCATCAACATATTTAATGGATGAAACCATTCTAGCTCTTTCCTCAAAAGGAATAACCGGCTTTTTACCTTTGGTTTTTAAAATGAGTTCATCCGTTGAAACACCTACAATCAAATGATCACAAAGTTCTTTCGACTGCTTAAAAATATTTAAGTGTCCGAAGTGTAATAAATCGTAGCAGCCAGATGTGTACATTTTACCATATTTCTTTTCCGAATTTGAATTTGGTAAATTGTCTTGAATAGCTATTTTGATTTCTTCCAGTTGTTCCTGGCTAATGGTGTTATGATTTTGAGTGAAATTAACAGGTTTAGGCCAATCTATATCAACAAAATCATTCGACTTGAAACTGCTGTTTTTACTATAACGAGGAATCACATGAAAGTGCACCTCGGGGTCAACCATCATCAACATATTATAGTTGATTTTATCGTATTTGAATATTTTTTGTGTGCTCAACTCAATGTCCTTGGTCACGGTCGATAGTTCACTTGTTGCCTCCGAACTAATTTCATGAAAGTTGTGTTTTTCTTCTCTACATATCAGAATCATTGAGCCTAATGTCAGTTGTTGTTCTCTAACTAACAATAGCCAATGTTTGTATTCCTTAATAAGTGTGCGAGGGTAACCGAATTTCTTTAAAGTATCTTTAAGCATATATTTTGTATCACATGATTAGCAAACTAAGATCAAGGCCATGCAGGTGTAGATATCCACCCGTTCTGTTTGATGAGTACAAAACTAAGCAAACATCCATTTGAATGCAAAAAAGACCTTTGAAATTATAGGTTTGATATAAATAGAAATGTCAGATTAAGATTTTCGAATCAAGTCTTCGAAATACTGAATGGTTTTAATCAGGCCTTCTTCCAACTGGATTTTAGGTTCCCAGTTATTTAATTTTTCTTTTGCCAGGCTAATATCCGGTTGTCGCTGCATTGGATCGTCCATAGGTAATTCTCTATGGATTATCTTCGATTTAGATTGAGTGAGCTCAATTACCTTTTGAGCTAATGCGAGAATGGTAAATTCATTGGGATTGCCGATGTTTACTGGTCCAATGAAATCACATGGTGAATTCATCATTCTAATGGCTCCTTCAACCAAATCGTCAACATATTGAAAACTTCTGCTTTGTGAACCATCACCATAAATGGTGATATCTTCACCTTTTAAAGCCTGAATGATGAAGTTTGAAACCACACGCCCATCATTAGGATGCATATTAGGCCCATAGGTATTGAAAATACGCATGATTTTAATATCCACCTGATTTTGTTTGTGGTAATCCATAAACAGGGTTTCAGCACAACGCTTGCCTTCGTCGTAACAAGAGCGAACACCAATAGGGTTCACATTTCCCCAGTAATCCTCGGTCTGTGGATGGATCTCAGGATCGCCATACACCTCACTTGTTGATGCTTGCAGGACACGAGCTTTAATGCGTTTGGCTAATCCAAGCATATTAATAGCACCCATAACCGAAGTCTTGGTCGTTTTTATGGGATTGTATTGGTAGTGAACTGGCGAAGCAGGGCAGGCCAGATTGTATATTTGATCGACCTCAGCGAAGTAAGGTTGAATTACATCGTGACGTACCAACTCAAAATAAGGATGAGATATAAGATGTTCAATATTTCGCTTGTTACCTGTGAAATAATTGTCGAGACAAATAACATCATTGCCTTCTTTTATTAGACGATCGCATAGGTGAGATCCAATAAATCCAGCTCCTCCAGTAACAAGTATACGTTTCATGATTATCTTATTTTATTATCCTTTATATATATTCTGATTACTAATATCTGAAATAAAGTTCTATCATTTTTTGATTTTCCCATATTTTTTCGACATTTCCCATCTCCGTAGTATTGATAGTTTTCTTTTCTCTGGAACAGTATTGTTCTTTAGCCAGTTCTTAACTGCTTCAATCATCCTTTTTGCAGATTTCCCATCACTTAAAGGGTGGTAATTATCGATAATCCATTGTCTGTTTTTCTGGTTGATATCAGATTTCAAAACTGATTCGACTGAACTTATAAGTAATTCTGGTTTATCAACATTTGTCCATTTGATGTTTCCTGATGATGTTTTAAATGTAACAACGGGTTTATCTAGCAATAAAAATTCATAGACAACCGATGATGTGTCGCTTATCATTAAGTCAGAAATAATCAGATATTTAATGATATTGGGATCATCTACGATTACAAGATTTTTTAGAGTTTGGGCAGCTTGTTTATATTTTGCTTTCACCTCCTTATTCATTTTATCATGAAACTTAATCAAAACCAGATGATTTGGATTTTTAGATAAAGTTATGATCTCATTAAATATAGCTTCTGCCGATGTTAAGCTAGGCGAGAAAGTGGGAGCAAAGAGAAGAATCTTTTGCGCTTGATGTTTCTCAAGTAAGGCTTGTTTTTCTTCTTTAAAATCGTTTTTCTGAATGAATAGAGCATCTAGTTTGCACCAACCTGTTTCAATAACCTCGAAATCACCATGTTTTTTTGCTAGTTGATTAAATCGTTTTGTGAAGAAAGCTCCGGATGTTAAGTATAAATCATAGTAATTACGGATTCTAAAATGACCTTTCTTTCTCTTTTTAAAAAGACCTTTCTCTCCCCCAGCTAATCCATGGAAAACTTGAACTTTTACACCTCTTAAAAAATGAGGGACATTGTTTCCTGGTGCAAAAATGGCATCAGCTTTAAAATCTACAATGGCTTGTATTGAACTAGTTATAGTAGAGTCAGCCTTATACGGAAAGATACTGGTAATATCAGAATCAATATACCATATTACTTCATCTCCAGCTTGTTCTGCTTCCATTTGAAGGGGGCGAAGAATACCAAAAGAATAAGGTTTTTTACAAAATAAAACGACTTTCATATAGCTGTAGTATTATACTTATTTGGATGATTTTAAACGTTTTTTGAATTTCTTTTTACGTTCAATATTTTCTTTGTGTTTTTTGTCAAATTCAATTAAAAGACGGGTAGCTTCTTCTTCATTTCTATTGTTTATTTTTGCATATTCACGAGCGATAATTTCTAGTTCATTATCTGAAGCCCAAATTTGAGCAAAATTTCTCAATCCCTTAATATAATCCATTTTCTCGAATCTCATTCGGTTTATATCTACAATACTAAAATCATATTGTTGGTTTTCAAGTCGAGTGATGAGAATGTTGCCACGAGAATAATCGAGGTGATGGATGTTGTTTTTATGAAGCTTTTCGTAGGTAAATACGGCAAATTGTCTCAATATATTTTCTTTATCAGGAAAATCAAAGCCAATTAAATCACGAATAGTAAAATCGTAATCTTGATGTATAGAGATATAGTAGCTACGATTAAATAAGCCATTTTTAAAAATCTCGATATTGGCAATGGGTTCAGGGGTTTCAGCTCCACAAGCTCTTATTTTCATGGCATATTCAAAAGAATGCTTTGCCTTTGATCCTCTCAGGTATGCGTAAGCAATTTTATTTATTAGATGAGGTATTTTGAAAGACTTAACATTCAGCTTTAGTCCTTTGTATTCAAACACACGAATTTCATTTCGCCCTTTGTAGATTGACTTTCCTTCCTTGTCGAAATTTTGATGAAGATTTTCGAGAAAGGGCTTCAGTTGTGAATATTTAGGATTGACTTTAATTCGCATAGATTAATAGAATGAATGGATAAAATTATCCTAGTTTTTGTACAAAAGCTTTTGTTATTCTCTTTATCGACTCACCACCAATTCTGTTGTAGGGGATCAAATCAGGGGCAATAAATTCGTAATCTGAGATATCGTCTTTTGCGTGTATATGGTTAAATGAATTTAGTTCACAAATATAAGCTAAATCCAGTGTAAATACAGATAATCCACCGAAAACATATTCGTTTGGTGATGATATAAAGTATCTGTATTTATCAATGTCGAGATTCAGTTCTTCTTTTATTTCTCTAACTAAAGCCTGTTCAGCTGTTTCCATGATGTCAACAAAACCTCCTGGCAAATCGAGCATGCCTTTGTGAGGATTAATGGCACGTTTAGTAAAAAGAATTTCCCCCTTATTGTTGATAATTAAAGCAGCGACCGCAGCAGCTGAGTTAATGTATAAATGAAATTGGCATTTCTTGCATAAGAAGGATTGATCTTCTCTAAAAGAAAATTCACTACTGCCACACTTAGGGCAATAGTGAATGGTGTTTTTGGGTCGTGTCGACATCATGCCGTTTATTATTGATTTATATTTGTGTCTGAATCAAAAATGCAGATGAATGGAACTTATTAAAGTTCAATAACCATCTTTAGAATTTTCTCTAATTCTTCTGCATCAACTTCATTGAATGAGTTGAATTCACGAGAGTCAACATCAAATACGCCAATGATATTGCCGGATTTGTCTTTTAAGGGAAGGACAATTTCAGAATTTGTTGCTGAATCGCAGGCAATATGGCCAGGAAAGTCGTGTACGTCGGGGACAACAATTGTCTCCTTTTGATTGATTGCAGCCCAACAAACACCTTTGTCCTTGGCTAACTTTTGACAAGCTACAGGACCTTGGTACGAATGAACCAATAGTTCTCCATCAACAAGAAGGTAGATGCCTGTCCACGAATAATATTTGATTTTATGATGCAGAATGGCTTCTACGGTTGCCAGTCTTGACATCATATTTTCAGTCGATTTGAATAAGCCCCTTAATTGCTCGTTTAATCTTTGATAGCGTGCTCTTTTGCTTTTATTTATTTTGTCCATATGACTTTTTTTAATTGAATATGCGAATCTAAACAATGATCCCATTAAACACAACTCGAAAGTTATCGAGTTTCTAAATTTTGGAAGGTGAAAAATTGAGTTTCACCCGCTTTTACCGTGAAATTTAATTCCTGGCTGGTGTGCCCATTGATCCCACTGTTAAGATTTAATTTCAGTTTGTACTTACCTGGTTTTAATTTGATTCGGGTGTAATAGATGCTGTGAGGAAGTGTCTGCCAGTTTCGGGTGTCAGCTTTCTCTGTTAGGGCGTTAGCAATACTGAGTAGGGTTCCCATTGTTTTGTCCTGGCTACGTGTGTATTCCTCAAGTGCCTTTTTGGTTGCTAGTCTTATAATTGAATTCGCCAATTCTCTTACCATGCGATCTTTGAGGCATTTGAAGGCAATCGCATTGATGTCTTCTGCTTTTTCCAGGTTAAAATGAGTTAGACTGTCGAGTTCGATAGATGCTTGATTGAATAAAGGCATACGTTCTCTGTATTTGGGGAACGCAATTCTGATGAAATCGAGATTGTTTAATGCGGAGCGCTCATTGCTATTGAAATTGCTCGTGTTGAAAGGGAAGCTGACTCCTTCTTCACTGTTGGCAAGTGTAAGTATACCGCCAGCGCCTCTATTGGCCGCAAAATTGATACTCCACTCATCCTTAACAGGGCCTAATCCGTTCATCCAAATAAAGATTATTTCACCTTCAATTTTTCTATCAGAACTATCAATCATGCCAAACTCCTTGCTGTAGAAATTATATTCTTGATCGAAACCGATTCGTTTTGCTGTTCTTAAAATGTCTTTTTTTAATTGTTCTGGAGGAGTGGTTCCAAAGTTTTCAGTATAGTTTTCTTTGTATATATTGTAGGCATTTCGATAGGCAATAAAGGCATTGTTGTAGTCTTTTGATGCCTCATAAATCATTCCCATGAGGTTATGAGCAAAGGCATCATCGCTGTATCTGTTTTTATGGTTTTTTGGGTATTTGTCGTTAAGGGTATAAAGCTTTTCATTGACACGGCGACATTCAATAAGCGCTTCTTCTTTTTTTCCCTGCTCAAGATACCCAATGGCTTTATAATAGTTAATCAGAACATTTTCAAAGTCCTCAGGTATATAGGGTTTCACACTGGGATTGGTGAGGTATGCCAAAGCTTCTGAACCCAGATTTTTTCTCTGATCTTCAATAAACAAATCAGCTTCGTTGAAGAACTTATTTGCCAATACGTAGTCTTGCTGCATCCAGGCTAAAGTTCCTTTGTTTACAAGGTACAGGACCCGGTTTCGATTGGCTTGTAATTTTTTGTTCGCATCCAAATGCTTATTCGCGCTTTGCATATCACCACTTGCAAAACTTTTATTGAAGGCTTCGTTTTGTTGATAATATGTCGCACAAGCAGACAATAGAAGTGGAGCTAGTACAATGAGAAAAAATCGAAATAGTTTTTGTTTTGGGAGCATCATACTAAGAGGATGGTTGAATGTTTGACTTAGGAATTACAGTCAAGAAGTTAAATACTTACAGGACAAATTGTCCTGCAAGCATTCCTATTTAGTTTTCAGTTGACCCGTTTAATTTGTAGAATAAATTCAAAATCAACTGATGTTTAAACCTCAATTTATCGGTTTACATATTTCTTGATTTTTTTATCGCCCATCCAAACAAGCTCGCTAGTCTCAATGTTTGTTAATTCCAGGTTCAACTGGTAATAACGTACTTTTTCTCTCTTGTGACTATCGATAATCGAATTGATATCACCTTGAAGAATAAAGTCAGCACCCAGTTCTTGTCCCCATTTTTTTATGGTTTCTTTTGAGGCGAAATCTTGTTGATCAGCTCTTTCCTGACGGAGATCTTCACGTTTAGAACCTGCTTGAACCAATCGCACTCTGCCATCGTTTAGAATCGATTTCTCAATATCTTTGATATAGGTATCTGCTTCAATGTGTTCTGAACTTTTATTATAGATCAATCCTACAATTACAACGGGCTTTCGGTTGAATTCCTTCTCGAAATCCGCAATCCAATTCTGACTCAAAACCTGTTGGGTAAGAGCCTGTGCAGCCAGCTGAGAATCGGTATCATTCCAACGGCCACTTAAGTCAATTTGTTGATCAGGTGAAACTCTTGAAATTTGACGTGAACAAGATGAACTGGCAACTAAGACCAATGCAAAAACTAATAAACGAAATGAATGATTCATAATGTGTGTTTTAATTTTCTCTAATAGATTGTTATTTTCAATATACTCATATTTAATGAGGACTCGGTAAATTACAGGATGTAATCTTTATGATGACAATCAATTTGTGTGCCACACTTACTTGACCTGACGAACTAATTTTTCAAGTTTTGCGTAATGTTTATCACTCACTGCAGTCATCGGTAATCTAAAGTTGTTTTCAATCAGTTTGTTAATGTTTAATATGGCTTTGATGCCTGCCGGATTTCCCTCTGCAAATAAGTTTTGAATAATTTCGAAAAGCTTAAAGTGTAACGTTTTAGCATTTTCAATTTCACAATTTAGGGCAGCATTCACCATATCACTAAATTCTTTTGGGAATGCATTTGCAACAACAGATATAACCCCTTCAGCTCCCAAACAAATCATGGGGAAAGTTAGAGCATCGTCTCCGGAAATAACAGCGAAGTCACTGGGCTTATTATTGATGATTGCCATAATTTGCTCCATATTACCGGAAGCTTCTTTTATAGCGACGATATTTTTAAAATCATTCGCCAAACGAAGCGTTGTTTCTGCTGAGATATTAATGGATGTTCGACCAGGAACATTGTATAAGATCACTGGAACAGGACTTGCTTCTGCAATCATTTTATAGTGCTGGTAAAGGCCTTCCTGACTGGGTTTGTTATAATAAGGCGCAACAGATAGGATACCTGCGATCTCTTTATAGGCATGAAAGTTTTTAATGTTTTCGACAACTTCAAGGGTGTTGTTGCCACCAATACCAATAACAAGAGGGACTCTTTTGTTGTTGATTTTAATAATGTGATCAATTACAGCCTTTTTCTCATCTTTATTAAGAGTTGCGGCCTCACCAGTTGTTCCCATAACAACAAGGTAGTTTATTCCATTGTCAATTTGGAAATCGACTAAGTTTGTAAGAGAGTTAAAATCGATATTTCCGTTTGTGGAGAAAGGAGTGATGATGGCAACTCCTGTTCCTGTAAATTGATGTGACATATTATTTTAGTTTTTCTTAATTTCTGAAAGGTAATTGATACTGTCTTGAATTAGGTTTTGTATGCTTGATTGCTCTTTGAGTTCAATCATAAAGTCCAAATGTTCTTTATTATTTGCATTTGCCCCAACCTTAAATGCGGATTTCGATAGTGATACGATGTATTGAACAGGCAACTCTTCTGATTGGGTCAGAACAAATAAAATATCGAATTTTTGTTTAAAGAATTCAGATATTTCATGCGTTTGAGGAATGCCTTTCCAATTGCTATCCTGATCGGAGAAATAAATGAAGTCTAAGGTGTTTAGTGGTCTTTGAGGTATGTCCTCACCTGTATACCAACCTGCAGCATTTACTTTATACCCCTGGCTTTTTAAATCTTTATAAAAATCACTGACAATTTTATTATTCCCTTTTTGATTTGTATCGAAAAGAATACCAATATGGCGTGCACTGTTCATGTTGTGAAATTCTACACGTCTTTGTTGTTTTTTTAACTGATTGTTTAGAATTTTTCGGGCAATATTTTCAGCTGTTTTTTTGAAAATGCTCATATCTAGTTAAGTAATCTTTATTAAAATAAATATAATCTGTTAGATTTTAAACTTAAAAGAAAGTCTATTTGTATGAAAATCAGGCACAATATAATGATTTTTTCGGGCTTGAAGGAGCAAAAAAAAGCCTTTGTTAAAGGCTTTTTTTAGTTCAATTGTAAATCAGGGAGCTAAGCGATGAAATTTCCATTTTTTGTCTTCCAGGAAATATTCAATCCTATCGTTTAAGCGGCTTTCGCGTCCTTGCCAAAATTCAAATTTTTCAGGAATAAGTTGATAGCCTCCCCAAAAAGCCGGACGCTGAAAATCATCTCCAAATTTTGTTTTGAAATCTTCTATGGCTGTTTCTAACTCAGCTCGGTTTTTTAATATGCTTGACTGGGGAGAAACAGCTGCAGCCCGACGACTTCCTACAGGGCGTTCCATAAAATACCGGTCGGAATGTTCGGGCGATAATTGTTGAATATGACCTTCTATTCGAATCTGTTTTTCTAATTGTGGCCAAAAAAACACCATTGCGGCATTCGGATTTTGTTTTAACTCTTTCCCTTTTCTGCTATCGTAGTTTGTGAAAAAACAGTAGCCTTCTTCTGAATAATCCTTAAGTAAAAGGATTCTAGCGCTTGGTTTCCCTTCTGAGTTAACAGTAGCCAGAGTCATAGCATTGGCATCGGGGAGGTTGGCATTAAGAGCCATTTTAAACCAGGCGTCAAATTGGTCAAAGGGATTGGGTTTTACATCCTCTTCGTTGAGTTGGTTCAGGGAATACTCATGTCTTTTTTTCTGAATATCTTCTTGCATGGATTGGTGTTTCTAGGGCTGCATAAGTATATTGGGCTCGATGCTCAAACCCGTGTAGTTGATGTAGTATTGACCATCCTTTTCGGGGAAAGCCATTTCAGCTTCATTCTTAGTATTGGCATTGGCTACACCAACATGAGCAAACAGGATTTTAGCTTGATGCGTGTCAGCATGTTTAATGATCTCCTCGGCTGCCATTGGGCTTAGTGAGCCCAAATCAGGATAGGTACTTGTTTTCACAACGATAAAATACATATTATCATCTTTTCGGGCGATAATTTGTGGATTCTTTTCAAATTCGATGTTTACAGAAAGGACTTCGAATTCATCTTTAATATGTTTATACACCCATTTGATGCCTAACTCGTGCAGTTCTTCTCCACTAAGTCTTTTCCCTTTTTGGCTCATAATTAAATTTTGATTTTATTCTGCGAATATCTCTTTTATCGATACTAATTCCAAATAGCTGGGGAATAAAACTACAAATCTTTCACGATATCATTCAAAAATCGGTTGAGAGGATACAGGGCTTCAAAAGCGTCTTGTATGGCAAGTGGAAATTTATCGGAGTTTACAACTTCATCAGATATCGATTTACTGACAGCATAATGTTTGTAATTCAAAAGGTCAATGTGTGCGAAATCTTTGGGATAACCACGAGGAGCAGTTTTTAGTTTTTCGCCATACAGTTCAGGGTAGTGGCTTACGAACTTCGGATTTTCAACAATGGCTTTAAATTCCTGAGGATGATGATAAATTTCTTCGCGAATGGCTTTTAATGTTTTTGATTCGGGCATATAGCAGCCTCCTCCCAAAAAACATTGTTCGGGTTCTATATGGATATAATAACCTCCGTATCTTGATTTGCGTCCACTTGGGGCTATAAATGCACCAAAGTTGGTTTTGTAAGGTCGTTTATCATTTGAGAACCGAACATCGCGAAAGATTCTGAAAATACAGTCTTTTGCATTGAGTCCTGCCACAGAGGGGTCTATGCTTTTAATTTGCTGAATACTAAGCTCAGTGAAAAGTTCAAAATCTTTTTTTGCCTGATTATATTGTGCTTTATTGGCATGAAACCAATCACGATTATTATTTTCTCTTAAATCAAGAAGGTATTGATAAATGGAATTGGGAAGCATGGGCAGTTTTATCTTTTAAAGATTATTTTTAATTGAGTTTCAAAATACGATTATTGCTGAAGATAATCAAAGATTGCTCAGGAATATTGGATGAGAAGGAGAACAGAGATTGCATTATTTTTTGATAAGGAATTTAGGAAACCCGTTTCCTTTGTTAATTTTGCAAGACTTTAATGATTTTGAATCAGTAAGTGGCTGAGTTGAGATGATTTTATACAGACGAATAAAACAAACAAAAAATATGATTATAGGTATTATAGGGGCCATGGAAATTGAGGTGACCAGGCTACGCGATGAATTGAATAACAGAGAAGAAATTAGCAAAGCGGGTTTTACTTTTTATAAAGGTCAGATTCATGGCGTTGACATTGTTCTGCTGCAATCCGGAATTGGGAAGGTGAATGCCGGAATCGGGGCTGCGGTTTTGATTGATAATTTCGCACCTGATTTTATAATCAATACGGGTTGTGCTGGTGGCTTTATTTCTGATTTGAAAGTGGGGGATATCGTTATTTCCAAAGAAGCGATTCATCACGATTTTGATTGTACAGTTTTTGGTTACAAACACGGACAGGTTCCGGGCATGCCTCCAAGTTTTATTGCCGATAGTCAGTTGATTGAACTGGCCGACAAATCGATTCATAAATTAACCGACTTGACAACGAAGTGTGGTACCATTGTAACGGGGGATCAGTTTATGAATAACCCTGATGCAACAAAAAGAATCAAAGAGCTTATTCCGGAAGCTGATGCTGTTGAAATGGAGGGGGCTGCAATTGCTCAGGCGTGTTATCGTTTTAGTGTTCCATTTGTTGTTATCCGTTCTATTTCGGATATTGCAGGTCAGGAGAATGCTGTTCAGTACGAAGAATTTGTTGAAACAGCTGCAGTAAATTCCGGTAATATGGTTATGGAAATGATCCAGGAGTTGGGGCAGGCCTAAGCAGATTAAAAGTTATTGGGATTCATTACGATATGTTGATGCTACTTAAAAATTGAATAAAATGAAAAAGATAGACAGTTTTGCAGTTGATCATGACAGATTAAAACGAGGCATTTATGTCTCTCGAAAAGACAAGGTAGGCAATGAAGTGCTAACCAGTTTTGATATCCGAACAAAGTTGCCAAATCAGGAGCCGGCAATGGAGATTGAGGCCATGCACACGATGGAGCACTTGTGTGCAACATTCTTAAGAAACCATGATGCTTGGGCTAAAAAAACCATTTATTTCGGACCGATGGGATGTCGTACAGGTTTTTATATGATATTCCATGGCGATTTGATTTCGGAGGATGTGGTTGATGTGATTAAAGAGATGTTTCAATTTATGTCCGATTTTAATGAAAAAATTCCAGGGGCTGATAAAATTGAATGTGGAAATTATAAAAGTCACGATTTAGAAGGGGCGAGAGAAGAAGCAAAGAAATTCAATGATGAAGTTTTAGATCATCTCACGGAGGAAAATTTAAATTACCCTCAATAAAAAAAAGCTACCATTTAGGTAGCTTTTTTTGTTAAGGTGCTTTTTAGCCTATTGATTCATCATCTCATTAGGAAGTTCAATATTTTGATGCGCCCTTATAATGGGCTCAAACTTGTGTGATTTAATCTTAAAATCAGGTGCGTAATTGATAACGTGAAGTCCTTTGTTTTCGAAACCTCCCCAAGCATTCACACTTTTAATAGAATAGTTTGATTGTATCAATTCAATGTCTTTTATTTCATTCAGGTGATCGAAAAATCGATGTCCGAATCGTTTTATAGCCGTTGAGAAGTACAGAGTGAAATCATATGCTCTGAAAGAATAATCATTGGGTTCACAGCTGAACTCATATCTGAAACGATCGATAAAATTGTTGACTTTCTCCGATTCATAATCAATGAAGTAGGGGGAAAGGATCAGTGTGTTAAGTTCGAACAGATTGCTTGGATCCATACTGCTGTAGCGTTGCCACGATGGGAAACCGATCAGTTGAATTGGATATGATTTGCCAAGAATTTTCAAATTGGTCAAGAAACTTTCAACTACAGCAGGTTTGGATGAAGGGATAACAATAATGTTTTCCTGGGTTTTACTCAAAAGATGTTCCAAGCCTAAATTACCGTAGTCTTCAAACGAAAGTTTACTGTAAGTCAGGTTTGTGTATTGCCAGTATTTTCCGTTTTCAAACAATTGCTGTTCAATATCTCGAACCAATTTGTACTCTTCCAGTTCTTTGTAGTTTTTACTGTGGACAATTACAATGTTTTTATTTTCCTTATCTGCCATCAGGTGATTGAAGATGTTATCACATAACGATTCTGTAGATGTGTTCAATTGAAATACAAAAGGATTGTTGTGCAATTGCGCATTTCTTGATGAAAGAGGTGAAATAATCGGAATCTGATTTTCCTGAGCGTATTCCGCTACAAGATCAAATGTATGTGAATATACAGGGCCTAAAATCAGATCGAGTTTTAAAGGGCCTAAGTTATTCAGCGTTTGACGAACCGTTGATTGTTTTTTCTCTGTGTCAAATACATGCAGATTGATTTCCAAGCCTTGTTTCTTTAAGTCTTCAACTGCTAATAAAACACCTTGATACAGGCGGATAAAATCTCGTGATTTAGGATAAACCGTTTCGGGTTCCTTGCGAGTCATTATCTTTAGGGTATCCTGATATGAAATTTCCCAGTTTAACGAATCGTTAAGAGCAGCATAAAGAGGAAGAAACAGAGCGATATCAATTTTAGACTGAACTGTCGTGTCTATCGAATATTCCTTGAATATTTGGTTGTAGTCTGTTGCCTGTCTGATTCCGTCTGTTGTTGCAACTTCAACCTCTTCAACAGGGGTAATCTGTTTGGCATTTTTGGGCAGATTCACGATAGTACCCGAAGCAATATTTCTGAATGACCGGATATGAGGATTTAACCTGCGAAAGGCTCTTTTCTTTATATCGAATTTTAGAAGAATATCTGCTTCAGAGTCACTTGCTTTTACCTTGTATGTGTTTTTCTTTTTCTCAGTAACCTGAGTGTTGGCCTGCTTTTTAACTTTAAGGATAGTGCCAACAGCTAGCTTATTATTTATACCAATTTCAGGATTGTCAGCTTTTAGATTCTCGACAGTCTGATTGAATTTTTTTGATAAGGAATAGAGTGTGTCTCCTTTTTGAATAACGTAGTAAAAATATTTAGGTTGCTCTTTTTTTTGTGGCTTGTCCGCTTTTATTAAACTGTCAGATTGAACAAAAGGAATTCGGAGGATTTCATTTAAATCCAGGTTGTGATTTTTCTTTCGATTGATTTCCATGACATCCTTCATGCTAACCCCATAGGCTTTACAGATAGAAAACAGGGTTTGTTTTTCGCGTACGATGTGCAGGTAATAGAATTTACCTGCCACTACGACTTTTTCGTTAGAACGAACAATGTCGTTTGATTGTGAATAAGCATCGAAAGTAGCTCCGGAAAGGAGTAAAAGAATGATGAGTTTTTGGATGAAATATCTCATTAACTAATTATTTTTCAGGGTTTTGATGTTTGATAAGAACATTAACAAAAATAAGAAACAAAGTTTATAAAACAATCATGTGATTCACATTAGCTAAGGGAATTTAGTTTATTTTAAGATTTGTGTTTTCAATCTGTTAGAAATGAAATTATTAGCAAGATCATTTCGTCTGTGGAATTCGTCATAATTTTTTTGAAGATCTTGGTAGAGAAGAATAAGACATAAGAAAAGCGATGAGAAAACTCATCGCTTTATGATATACTCACATTATGTGATTTATTACCAAATTTTGGCTCTTTGCTCTTCGTTGCGATACAAAGGATCGTTTTCGTTGATTTCAAAAGCGGTATAGAATTCAGGAATATTGAACAAGCCTCCGTTTACGCGGTAACGTCCTGGTGAGTGAACATCTTCTTGAATCAATTTTCTCAAATATTTGTCTCTAACGTTACCTCTCCAAACTTTAGAGTATGAAAGGAAGAAGCGCTGCATGTTGTTGAAACCGTCAATGTCTGCTGGTTGTTTGTCTTTTAAAGTCATTTTGTAGGCTTCCAAAGCAACAGTTAATCCACCGTAATCAGCAATGTTTTCTCCCAGAGTTAATTTTCCATTCACACTTAAGTCATCAAAAGCTTTAAATCCATTGAACTGATCAACCAATTTTTGAGCTCTGGCATTGAATTTCTCAGTATCTTCCGGAGTCCACCAGTCTTTCATATTACCTTCTTTGTCGAAACGACGACCCGAATCATCAAATCCGTGAGTCATTTCGTGACCAATAACAACACCAATAGCACCATAGTTAACAGCATCATCACCGTTCATATAGAAAAATGGAGGCTGAAGGATTGCTGCAGGGAAAACCACTTCGTTTAGCATTGGGTGGTAGTATGCATTCACAGTTTGTGGTGTCATACCCCATTTTTTAGTATCGATAGGCTCGCCCAATTTGGCAATATTCTTAGCCACTTCAAAACGAGCAGCACGCCATGCGTTTTGAATATATGAGTCAGTACCTACTTCTAATTTTGAGTAATCTTCCCATTTTTCAGGATAACCAATCTTCACACCGAAAGCATCAAGTTTAGCCAATGCTTCTTTTCTGGTTTCATCACTCATCCACTCCAATTTCTCAATTCTTCCGCGTAAAGCAATCTTCAGGTTGTTTACCAACTCGTCCATTCTAACTTTAGCTTCAGGTGGGAAATACTTTTCTACGTAAAGTTGACCAACGGCTTCACCCAGAACAGAACCTGTTGCATTTGACATACGTCTCCAGCGTGGTTGTTGCTCAGTAGCACCAGTTAATGTTGTGCCATAGAAAGCAAACTGTACTTTTTCAAGCTCAGTTGACACTTTTGAAGCAGAGCCATTCAATACTTTCCACTTTAGGTATAATTTGATGTCTTCCATTTTCTCATCCTTCAACATTTGGTTAAGTTCCTTCATGTATCGAGGGTGAGTGGTGATAACATATTCCTTGATATCTGCGCCCATATCTTTGAAGTAGGTTGCCCAATCGAAGTTAGGATACTCACTCATTAAGGTTGCAACAGATTTAGGATTATACATTGCTGGATAATTTCTGTTCTCTAAACGCGTGTTGAACTTTTCAGCCATACGTGTTTCAAATCTCATGATTGTTTCTGCATTTTTCTTCGCAAGAGCAGCATCCTCACCAATCATTTCAAACATTTTTGTCATGTACTTTACAAACTCAACACGAATGTTTGCGCTGGTTTCATTGTCAGCGGTGTAATAGTCACGATCTGACAGGGATAGACCATCTTCAGAAAGGTACATTCTGTTTACAGTCGTGTTTTTCATATCCTGATCAACACCAGCACCAAATAGTGCGCTAACACCCATTTTGTGAAGGTGAATCAACTCGTTGCGCAGGTCTGTTGCGTTTTTTACTGCAGCAATTTTTTCGAATTCAGGAAATAAAGGCTTTAATCCTACTTCATTGATTTTTACAGTATCCATGGCAGTTGCATAGAAATCCTGAATTTTCTTTAAATTACTTCCTTCAGGAGCATTTTCAGTTTTTGCAGCTTCTTCCATTAAGTTATGAACCGCTTCGTTAGCACTTTCTCCTAAGATATCGAAAGCACCATAACGGCTTTTATCTGCAGGAATTGGCGTATTTTTCATCCATGTTCCGTTTGCATATTCGAAGAAATCGACACCTGGTTTCACCGCCAGGTTCATATCTTCTTTCTTTAGAATACCATGACCTATGGTTTCCTTTTGTGCACAGCCAGATAAAACGCTGATTGCTAAGCTTAAGCCAAGAATGGTTTGGCTTGTTTTGTTTAAGTTCATATAATTGATGTTTTATTCAAATTTATGTTCGAATTGCGAATATATTAAAATTGTGCTTAAACCTCATGTTTTTTCGATGACCATAAGATTTTAGAAGTTTTTCTGAATAAATACCTAAGCATTTAAATGCTTCTTGCTTTTTTTCTAGCTTTGTGAACGGATTTATAATACAGAAAAATGGCAACAAGTTGCAGAGATAAGAATAAAGTGGTGTTAGGTATGAGCGGGGGAACTGATTCGTCAGTTACAGCTATGTTGCTTAAGGATAGAGGGTACGAAGTTATTGGTGTTTCGCTTTGGTTTTGGAATCCTCCTGTTGAGCAAACAGACACCGATTTACTTCCTGATTTTATTATCGATGCTCAAAAATTGGCTGAAAAACTCTCGATAGAGCATCATGTGATTGATGCCCGTAAGGAGTTTAAGGAGGTTGTCATTGGTCAGTTTTTGCAAGAATACTTAAATGGTCGGACTCCAAGTCCGTGCATTCATTGCAATCCACAATTGAAATGGCGTTTACTATTGGATAAGGCGGATCAGTTGGGGGCCAGTTATATTGCCACGGGGCATTACATTCAAATTCTTGAGGAAGAAGGCATTTATTATATCCACAAGGGAAACGATCCGGCAAAGGATCAATCCTATTTTTTGTGGAATCTCAATCAGAATATATTATCCCGAACGCTAACACCTCTTGGGGGATATACCAAGTCTAAGGTGCGTGAAATGGCTGCTCAATTTGGACACAAGCAAGTTGCGACTAAAAGGGAAAGTATGGGGATTTGTTTTCTCGACGGAATGGATTACCGGGATTTCCTGAAAAAAGAAATTTCAGATCTCGATACGCAAGTGGGGAAAGGTCGGATTGTTGATACAGAAGGCAAAGAACTTGGCTGGCACGAAGGCTATCCGTATTACACCATTGGTCAGAAACGGGGTTTAGAGCTTAAAGAAAAAACGGGTTTGATGGTGAGCCGAATTGATGCTGAGAATAACATGTTGGTGCTTGAAAAACGAGAACAACTTAATAAGAAGGCGTTTAAGGTTAGTGATTATTACCTCAATAATGTGGCTGATATTGCTCAAACAGAAATCACAACTGTTGTGCGTGGTTTAGGACTTAATCCTGACGGTTACTCGAAACTTACAATTTTAAATGAAAGTGAATTGTTGGTTGAGTTGGAACAGCCTGCCTGGGCAATTGCTCCGGGGCAACCCGTTGCTTTTTATGTTGGCGATAAACTCATCGGTGGCGGATTTGCTGAGTAGAGATCGAAAAGGATAAAGGGTAAAGGGTAAAGGGTAAAGGGTAAAGGGGCACTTTGTTTTTCCTGAATCAATATATAAATAATAAGAACTATAGAATATGATAGCAGATACTGCAAATATATTTTCAAATGGCGATGAGCTAATCAAGATTATTCAGATGCGTATGCCTTACGGAAAATATAAAGGCTGGTATATTTTGGATTTGCCCGAACGCTATGTGGTTTGGTACCATCAGAAAGGATTCCCTGATGGCAAACTTGGCCAGATGTTAGGTGTTGTTTACGAAATCAAATTGAATGGTTTAGAAGACATGATGCGCCCACTTTGTCAGAAATACCGATAAGCTAGAAACCCAATTGTTGTTTTAAAAGCTTATAGCCATTTTTACTCACTTTCAGTTTTTCTCCTGATTTAAGAACGAGCATCCAGCTATCTTTTTCGTAAGGTTCCAGTTTCGAAATCTCCTCGATACGAATGAGGTAGGAGCGGTGAATACGACAAAATTCCTTAGGGTTAAGGTGTGTTTCGAAATATTTCATCGTCTTTTGTTTTAGATGATGCCCATTCTTGGTGTAAATCATCACATAGTCGTCCTGTGCTTCGAAATAGCGAATTTCGTCAACAGGAATAATGCTGATCTTGTTTCTGGATTTCACGACAATGCGATTCAGCTCTTCTCTGTTTTTATCCTCATGTTCCTTCAGCTTTTCAATAACCTTGGACTTTTCTGCTTGATTTTGCAATCTTGAAATGGCTTTTAAAATTGCATCTTCAAATCTCTCCTTTGAGAATGGTTTTAAAAGATAATCAATTGCATTGTGCTCAAATGCCTTGATGGCATATTCGTTATATGCAGTTGTGAAAACAATATTACAGGGTTTATCGAGTAATTCCAGAAGTTCGAATCCAGTTAGTTTGGGCATCTGAACATCCAGAAAAATTAAATCGGGTTGTAGTTCGTTTATAGCCTTTAAGCCCTGGAACCCATCCGAATATTCACCTAACAGTTCAATTTTATCATTATCGGCCAAATATGTTTTTATTAAGTCTCGGGCTAATGATTCGTCATCAATAATAATTGTTTTAATCTTTTTCATGGCGTTGATTCGTTGTGGTGTTGGACTCTGACGTATGAGTAAGTGTTTAATTAAGAGGTTTGGGGGAATTCTAAGTTGACACAAAAGTTAGATTCCATACGGGTAATGGCTATCAGATCGGTTCTTCCATAAATCAGGTTTAGGCGCTCCTGAATATTTTTCAGCCCAATACCTTTGCCCTTGGGTGAAATAGCATCTTTATCAAAGTTGTTTGAAATTTGAATCATCAGGTTTTTGTTTCTAACGAAGGCTTTGGTTTGAATACTGACAGGTTCTAAACTTTCGTGGACACCGTGTTTTATTGCATTCTCATATATGGGTTGCAATATCAGATTGGGAAGCCTTAAATCGTCACAGATTGGATCCGTTTCAAAATCTAAAATCAGGCGATCCCCAAATCGAACTTTCTCTATTTCAAGGTAAAGTCGACTGTTTTTCATTTCATTCGCAAGGGTATTCAGCTCTTTCAAATCCTGATCGAGAGAATATCTTAGGAAGGTAGAGAGTTTGACCAGCATCTCGCGTGATTGTTCCGGACGAATAAGGGTTAATGAACTGACCGAATTTAAGCTGTTGAATAAAAAATGGGGGTTGATCTGAGACTTTAAAGCATTCAGTTCGGCTTCTTTTACCAAGTCTTTAAGGTCTGATTCCTGTTCAATTTTTTCTTTGAAATTTCGATAATAGATAATCATGTAATACATCATGACAATATAATCGTAAACAGCAAAAGCCATGAAAGCCAGCCAATAATATGGCATGATAACTTCAGGTTTGGCTCCCTTAGGAATTGGAGTCTTATCGAAAAATGAAAAAATTAGATAGGTTAGCGATAGCCAGATTGCAACCATGATAATAGCTACAGCAATATGATGTAAGGCTGCAGCTAATCGTCCAATTCGTTCCACATCGACATGCCTGACCACAAACCAAATTGAAGGGGCAATAATCAGGAGAGGTAGGGATATACTTAGAGCTGAAAGAGTCGCGTCCTGATACAATGCATTCTGGAAATACCAATCGATAATGAAAAGCATTCCCGTAAAGCTAAACCAAAATCCAAGGTATATAGGTATGCCAAAACGATTGGATAGTATTGGATGCTCCATAGTTTATTTATTCTGTATGAAAATGAGTTTAGCTTATTTCGAAGATCTGATCTCACATCCGCCAAGAGCGACAAAACCCTTAATAATGAGTTCTTTTTTAGGTTCTACAATATATTTTGGGGTTGGGACTCTTTTGTCAGAGACGCCACCCAGAACAGCTGAGACATCAACTTTTACATCCCAATCAGGAGGCACGATAATAACGGCACCGCCAAACATAGCAAACAGATCGATGGTATGTGTACCTTCAGCCAACTGCGCATAAGTTAAATCAACCTGTCCACCTCCAAACATGCAGGTGATACGCCCCCCTTTAAAGTTTTTGGAGTTGACGATACGTTCCCCGCCACCAAATACATTGAGCTCGTTGATATAATCGCTTGAATCTTCAGTTCTGCAAGACATTCTTGACGGGCAGTAGTTTCGTTTTCGAATTACCATAATACCCAGAACGATTAGGATAACCGGCCAAAAGAAACGGTAGATGTCGATATGCCAACCCATCATGCGAGGGAGCATAAAAACACCCCCAACCACCAGTAGGGTATAGCCCGTTGTTTTGTCATTTTTAGCAAATGCAAATAAGCAACCTAATGCAATTAGCACCATGGGCCATGAGAAAATCATGTGATGCAATTTATAGGGAATCAAATCCAGATTATTCAGGACCAGGGCAGCTCCAAATAGTATTAATAAGATGCCAAAAACGGAACCATTTCTGTCTTTGCGAAAATCAGGCTTATTTCTATAATCCTTATTCATAATTCTATATTTTAAGATGCTAAATGATTTGTCAGTTAAAATTCGTCTTTGTCTCTTGCATGACAGGCGTTTGGCTTTATGATATGGCCAATTCCCATTGCGATTAGGATAGTAGGCCAAAACCAGATTTGCCAATCTTCAGGTAGCATAAAAAGGTCGTCTGCTAAAAAATAGGCTCCTATGGCAAGAACAATGATGCCACCAATAACTCTACCGCGAACAAAAATCATAAGAAGCCCGATTAACATCAAGAAACTTTCCCAACGAAAAATATATTGGTGGATATTTTTGGGCAAAAAATCAAAATTGCTTAAAAAAATGGCAATCCCGACAAAAATCAGGACTAATCCAAAAAATAGAGGTCTTCGGTCTTTATACATAATGAAATGATTTAAGTTTTTCTACAGCTAATATAATGCAATCAGCCCAATGCGACTATGCTTAATCGGTTAGTTGCTTATTATTATCGGTAAAATAAAACTGCAATAATTGCGAGACTATTGGCTCGAAAGATAAGACTTTGATTTGAAATTTATGTTGATTAATTAAGCGAATTCACAGGATGTGTTTTAAGATTTTGTTTAGATTTGAAAATAAATAGACTCTGTATTGTTATATTCTATTGCTATTTTTAGGCTCTGGATTATAAATAAGAAATGAAATATGAATAAGACTGAAGCTTTGCAACGCATAACTGAATTGCGGGAGCAACTCCATAAACATAACCACAACTATTACGTTCTTTCACAGCCCACTATCAGCGATTTTGAGTTTGATATGCTGATGAATGAACTGATGACATTAGAGAAGAAATTTCCTGAATTTGCAGATGATCATTCACCCAGCCAGCGTGTAGGGAGTGATATCAATCTCGAATTCAAACAGGTGTCTCATGTGTATCCCATGCTTTCTTTGGGAAATACCTATTCCGAAGAAGATGTTCGCGATTTTGAAACCCGAATTCAGAAGCTGACTGAAGAGCCGATTCAGTACGTTTGTGAATTGAAGTATGATGGTACATCGATAAGTTTGAAATATAAAAACGGAAAGTTGGTTCAGGCTTTGACTCGTGGAGATGGTGTTCAGGGGGACGATGTAACAACGAATGTGAAAACCATAAAGGCCATTCCTTTAAGTTTGCAGGGAAGTGATTATCCTGATGAGTTTGAGATTCGAGGCGAAATTATGATGCCTTTTCAGGTTTTCAATCAATTAAATAAAGAGCGTGAGGAGCAAGGCGAAAGTCCCTTTGCCAATCCGAGAAATGCCGCTTCAGGTAGTTTGAAAATGCAGAATTCCTCTATAGTAGCCAAGCGTCAGTTGGATTGTTATCTTTATTATTTATTAGGAAAACAATTACCTGCTCGTGAGCATTTTAAGAATCTGCAACTTGCCAGATCCTGGGGATTTAAAATCTCTGAAGACAGTAAGCTTTGTCAATCGATTGATGAGGTGCTCGACTTCATTCGATACTGGGATAAGCAGCGGGAAGAACTGCCTGTACCTATTGATGGGATTGTGATAAAGGTGAATTCTATTGATCAGCAAGAGGAACTAGGCTATACGGCTAAGTCGCCACGTTGGGCCATATCCTATAAGTTTAAGGCCGAGCAAGTGGCAACCCGATTGATTAGTGTCACTTATCAGGTGGGACGTACCGGATCGATTACCCCGGTTGCTAATTTGGAACCTGTACAGTTGGCCGGAACAGTGGTTAAGCGTGCATCATTGCATAATTCGGATATTATTGCAAATCTCGATCTGCACCTGAATGACTCTGTTTATGTTGAAAAAGGAGGGGAGATTATCCCCAAGATCGTAGGGGTAGATGTGGATCAGCGTGATGTGGATGCTGAGAAGATTGAATTTATTGAGACCTGTCCGGAATGTGGCACCGAGTTGATTCGTCTTGAAGGTGAGGCCAATCATTATTGTCCTAATAGTGTGTTTTGTCCGCCACAAATTACGGGGCGAATTGAGCATTTTATTGGTCGTAAGGCCATGAATATTGATGGCCTGGGAGAGGAAACCATCGAGCTCTTGTATCAGAATGGTTTGGTCCAGAATATTGCTGATCTCTACAAATTGAAAAAAGAGGACTTGCTTCCTCTTGATCGCATGGGTGAGAAATCTGCTGATCGTATATTGAGTAGTATTCAGGAATCCTTAAGTGTGCCTTATGAGAGGGTGTTGTTTGCTTTGGGTATTCGCCACGTTGGGCAAACGGTTGCCAAGAAATTGGCTAAAACACTCACATCTGTTCAGGCTCTTAAGGCAGCAAGTCTTGAGGATTTGGTGAATATTGATGAGATTGGAGACAAGATAGCCAAAAGTATTATTTTGTTTTTCGAGGATGAGGCTCAGAACAATTTGGTGAACGAACTGATTGCACATGGTTTGCAGTTTGAATTAAACGAAGAGGAATTGGCTGGTCAGACCAATAAGCTTGAAGGTTTATCGATTGTCATATCAGGTAGTTTCAGTCGACACTCCAGAGATGAACTGAAAGCTTTGATCGAACAAAATGGAGGAAAGAATACCAGTTCTATTTCAAAGAAAACCGATTTGTTTTTAGCAGGCGAGAAGGTTGGTCCAAGTAAATTGGAGAAGGTTGAGAAGTTTGGTATCAAAACCATATCAGAGGACGAATTTATTCAGATGATCAGTTAAGCGTATTCATAATAAAAAGATTTTTCAAGTAAAATTAAGTGAGCCGGTTCAGATTCTGAATCGGCTTTTTTAGTCTATGATCTGTCGAGGTAGCCTGCTATATACCCGAAAGCATATGAAAGAAGAATTATGCAATTTAAAATAATTAATACTAGCATGATGATTTTCAGATATCGGTTTAATTTCAGTCTACGTCTGTCTGCCAGTAGGCATGATCCTAAAGCTAAAATTGATGATGAACAAAGAAGAAGAATGAGAGGCATATGATTTGTTTTTTTAGGGTAAAGTTTATGTGCATCAGGATTTTGTATTCGATCATTTTGATGCATTTTCAAATTTTTATGTTATGCGAGTATGCAAAATATTTGATTTATTGGCTAAGGTAATTTTTTTGGAATATTAAACAGTATTCTATGGGATATGTAATAAATAACACTTCTATTTACATTCTGATTAAACTGATTGAAGAATTAAAGTTGGGTCTTGGTTGCAGATGTCGAAAGCGTACAGGTTTTGTTCGATATCGAACGGTAAAATTTTTTGGTGTAATTGTTTTGTGTTGGTTTTGAGTGCTCTGTGATTTTCGGCACAGAATGTGATTGGCTTGATGACGTATTGGTTTTAAGAGCGCTGTTATTTCCATTTAGAGGCGGATTTTAAAACGGATTTATTTGTTAATAAAGCTTAATCTTAGAACCAATGTGTAACTAAAAAAATAGAACTGTAGTCATATAGTCAAAAAACAAACCGACCAAAAAAGAGATTTATGAAAAGAATTTTATTTGCAGCCATTTTGATGCTGTGTAGTTTTATGAATTATGCAGAAGAATCACCTAAAAATATCAGTAGTAAGCTTGGTGTCGTTTCAGGCACAATTATCGATAAAGCGACAAGAGTGGCACTGCCATATGTTAATATTGTAATCAGAGATGCAAACAATAATATATTAACCGGCGGGATTACCGACGACAAGGGGAAGTTTAATATAAACAAAATTGCAAAGGGGAAGCATGTTGTTGAAATTCAATATATGGGATATAAGCCTTTTGTTAGAAAACTTGAGTTTACCGCCAAAAATTCGACCTATAAATTGGGAACGGTTCGCCTCGAAGAAGATACTGAATTACTCAATGAGGTGGTTGTGAGAGCTGAGTTGTCTACGGTGACACAGAAAGTCGACCGAAAAGTTGTGAATGTAGGTAAAGACCTGACTGCGGCAGGAGCCACAGCATCGGAGGTTTTGAACAATGTGCAGTCGGTAAGTGTCGATAGCCAGACAGGAACCGTTAGTTTGAGAGGAAACGAGAATGTTCGAATCTTGGTTGATGGCAAACCAACGAATATCAGTGCCGCTCAATTGTTGCAACAAATCCCATCCACATCGATTAAAAGTGTGGAGTTGATAACCAATCCTTCTGCCAAATACAATCCTGAAGGTATGAGTGGGATTATTAATATCGTGCTAAACAAAAATGCCAATATTGGTTTTAATGGGAATGTAAACATGGGCGTGACGCGAGGCGAAAATACTCGAGTGAATGGTTCTTTGGACATGAATTACAAAACGGGTAAGGTGAACTTTTTCATGAATCTTGGTGCAAACACCGGAAAGAGAAATAATTATGGTGAAGTGTTAAGACCAGGTTTTAATACACAGAAGTTTGAATTTGAAGGCGATAATACGTCCAAGCTGTTGAAAGTAGGTGCCGATATCTATCTGAATAAAAAGAATACCCTTTCGTTTTATACCACTCAGAATTTTCGCGATGGTGTATTTGATGGGACAACAAAGATTCTTAGAGGAACAGATTTGGATTATCATAGTTTGATGAAATCTGAAACAGATAACTCTACCGGAACTTATAATTTTGATTATAAAATCGATTTTGGAAAAGAAGGACATAATCTGGAGTTTGAAGCGACTTACAGTAAGAGTGATTCTCCTGAAGATGCAACTTATACTGAATTGCTTAATCCAATTGATTTGACTTCGAACTATATGGATGATGTAAGCAATGATTACACCAATACGCTTCTAAATCTGGATTACACAAATCCATTGTCAGAAAATACAAAGTTAGAACTAGGATTGGAGTTGAGATTAAATGATACAGAGAATTCAAGAGTAACTAATCAACATGATTTTGTATATGATGATGAGGGAAAAAGAATCCCGGATAATGGCTGGTATCAGACTGCTCAGAAGCCCAATTCTGCATTTACATACGACAGAAGTATTTATTCTGGATATGTGAATTTAAATCACAAAATAGATAAGATATCCATGCAATTGGGTGCTCGTTTTGAGCAGTACGAGGTAGACGGATCCTTTGTTAAAGGTGATGAAAGAGCTAAGTATACTGATAGTCGTTTTACCGTGTATCCTTCTGTATTTATTACTTTTAATCAGAGCGAGAAAAATCAGTTTCAATTGAGTTACAGTAGAAGAGTAGACAGACCATCTATCGGACAAGTTAATCCAATTAGAGAGTGGAGTACCCCTCTGGTTAGTTCCTTTGGAAATCCAAATTTAACACCTCAGTTTACCAATTCGTTTGAGTTTAATTATACCAAAGGACTAAAGAAAGGGTCTGCCACAATTGGAGCATTCTACCGTAGAGTAAATGGTAATATTTCGCGAGTATTAAACAAGGATCCGTTGGATGTTGAAAAGGTGGAAATGTCGTATTACAATACTGATAGCAACGATCGCTATGGGGTTGAGTTGTCGGCCAATTACCGATTCGTTAAGTGGTGGTCGATGAATGCCAGCTCCGATTTATATATCCAGAAAGAGACTGGTGTGTCGAACGGTGAGAATCTGGAAGTCACAAACAATTCTTTTAATGTTCGAGTATCGAATAGTTTTACGGCAACTAAAAAATTGAGATTCCAATTGTTTGCTATGTATCGTGGTGGTGGAAAAGATCTTCAGTCAAAAGTGGACCCCATGTGGATGATCAACACGGGTGCTAGTTATAGAGTTCTAAAAGGTAAAGGAACCTTAACCTTTAGAGTGAACGATATTTTTGAAGGCATGAAGTTTAAATTTGATTCAAAAGTGCCATATACGCAAAATGGTGAATTCCACTGGGAAAGCCGAACAGCTTACCTGGGTTTCTCATACCGATTTGGTTCTGGAAAGAATCATGCCAAAAGAAGAAAGCATAGAGATAGCCGCGAAACCCAAGGTGGTGGTGGATTTATGTAGTATCCCGACATGCTCGATGAGCTTGTGGGGGCACTGAGCTTGTTGAAGCACTAAATTATAGCACAAGCCTCGCATCGGTAAAATGATGTGAGGCTTTTTTTGTTATATGGTAGTCACATCATCTCGGCAGGCTCGATGACCTTTGTGGGACACTGAGCCTGTCGAAGTGTTGAGGCAATTCTACTCGATAGGATTCAGAACGATCCGCACAATTTCCGATTGTTTTCCCACTTTCTTTCCTTCGAAGATATAGTAGGCGTAGTACTCTCTGATTTCGACTTCCTTTGGGGTTTTACGTGGTCGGGTGTCGGTGAATTTTGAGTCTTTTACAAGGGTTTCAAAATCGTATTCGCCACCATTAATTCGGGCATACAATAAAATGCCATGCATGGGTTTTTTTGTGTATGTAACCTGTGCTAACCCACCAACCTCACGGCCTTTTAAATCAGGCTTTTTCCCGTTGGTTGTTTCTGTTTTTTCTTCATTGTACAGCTCCAACTCCTGTCTGATCTCTGGTGTGATCAATGGGTTATTGTCTGACATGCGTTTGTATGCGCGTAATTGTGTAACAACAGCAGGATGTTTTTCGTGAAAGACCACGTTTGAATCATGAGCGATCTTTTTATCTCCATTCTTTTTATCCATACGCTGCTTATCCTCGTTTAAGGACTGAATGAGGGATTCGGTTTCTTCCCTGGGGAGAATACCTGTTTCGACATACTGAGGTGCTTTTAAAAGGAAATTGTCTCGTTTTCTACTGAAATCGACTTCCTTGGTTTCCGGAAACTCTTTTTTAGAAATAACAGTAGGCATAATGTAAAGTTTAAATGGTTAATAGAATGTTTGTACTGTATATTAAATCTAAGAAGGAATTTTTTTTAGATGGCAAAAAAAATGAACTTTTTTTTCCTGAAATTCTTAACTTCCTGAATTTACTGGTGTTCTATAGTTTACTCCTACTGCTCTGCTAACCTGCATGTTGGTCATTTTTAAGTTCAATTTTTACTTGATTTTTTTTAGAAATCGTTCTGTTAAATTTGGAATAAGCTAATTTGAGCGTTTTTTTTTATTTTGCTGAAAATACTGGTACTTTTTTTGTTTGATTATAAACACCTTACTTGTTTGTGTGATGTGTTGGTCAAAAAATGACGTTTTGTCCAGTAGAATTGTATTGTTAAGTATTTTATTTGAACAGATCTTTGTGTAAAGTTTGATTTTATTGGGCTTTGAATTGAAAAGCAGTGACTGTTCAAAAAATAGCATGGTAAGCGTTTTTAGGCAAAATTCAATTTGCTGGAAAGTTTTGCCAGGCTACTTGAACGTTTTACCAAGCTCAGATTTTCTCTCAAGTGACTCTTTTGAAAACAATCTGATTACTCTGGTGGACTAAATGGGCCCATTTTTGCCCTGTTTTTCTCTGGTAAAATTTTCAAGGAGCTCCTTGAAAGTTTTGCGGAGAGAATTAAAACTCTTTAGACGGGCAAATTGAACTGAAAAATGCCTCGTTTTTATCTTAAGATCCTCTTTGGCGATAAATTATAGGCTATGTATTATGAAGAGTGATTCTATTTTACATTTGTTTATGGTTTTACATACGCCATGAATACTGTTTAATGTAATTTATATCTATTTTTAGTACTCTTAAATAAGAGATGTTGTTATCCCTCCAATAGGGTAGGATAACAACACCTTTTTAAAAGATATATAAAAGAAATAACATCAATATTGATGTTATACAATTGTTGTATTGCATTAAAAAACCTATACTACTGTTGATTCAGCTAGTTGAAAAAAATAAGACATAATAATCATAGAGATTGCTAACATGAGCCTTGAAAACAAAGTTTATAAATTGAATTGGAATTTTAATCATTCAGGTGACTCTGAAAAAGATGCTTTTCATCTACCATTCAAGAACAATATTGAATTCTCTGCTGATATGATAAGTGTAAGTGAGTTTGAATTGCCTCAAAGACTTTATTTTCAAGCAAATTTCAAAATCATAGAATATATTGATTACCCATTGACAGACCTTCATATTCAAATAATTAGTAAAAGAATGCTTGATATTTTTAATAAACTAAAGAATGTTAAGCATAGACAAGTTCCGATAACTATGATTGATGATACTTTTTTCGGTGAATTATTTGACAGGAAAGGTGAATTGAATCCTAATGTTCCAATAAATAACGACTTTGTTGCAATTCAGCTAATGGAGTATACTGATGTTTTTGACTATGATAAATCAGAGTATGAAGAAGACTTTATACTTCCAGTTGGACATATTTACAAATTGATACTTAAAATGCCAAAAGACGGATTTCCTTCAGTTTTTAAATTGCAAGAATGTTCAAGTCAAGTTTTTGTTTCAGAACAGATGTATGGCAGAATGAAAAAAGAGAATATTAAAGGCATTGAATTTGAGGAAATTGAAGTATCATAGTAAATATGAATAACGCAATACAACAATGTATATAGCAAATAGGCGAGATAGTAGTAAATTCAACGGTTGTAGCCCGCTCCAACGTCATATCGGTTTGATAGGTTTGAAGTCCGCAATCGCCTACTTGCCATATACTAAACGTTACCGGTCATGCAAGGAAACAATCACATCATCTGAAGAGCATTCAGAAAAAAAATAAATCCAATGAGTAAAGTATTAGATATAGAAAGTGTTAAGGACACAACGTTATATAAGGAATTAATTAGTCGTAGTAACGATGATACAAAAGCATTTGTAACAAATATCCTAACCCTTTGTGATGAAGCATCAGATAGAGCAACTATGATTCCTAAATTTTTTTCTGAGTATACTTTACATGACAAAACACATTTTCTAAGAGTGGCAGAACTGATGTCTTATATCCTTGGAGAAACGTTGAAAAGTTTAAATGATATTGAGATTGGATTACTAATTCTAGCAGCTTTTAATCATGATCAAGGTATGTTTATTAATGACGATGAGTATAAGTCGTTGGAAGAAAATGATGCTTATTTAATTTTTAGAGACAATTGGTATATAGATCATGCAAATTATGGTGAAATAAAAAGACAAATTGAATCATCATTTATATCAACTAAAGAAAAAGATAGGTTACTCAAGATTAAGTCTGAATTAGATACAGCAATGTTGACTGACTATTTACGAGAAAGTCATGGGCAACGTTCACATGACTATATTCTTGAAAAATATACAGATGACAAAATGTTGATTGTTAGCGGAACTAACATCTCTGATTATCTAGCAAAAATCTGTTTGTCTCATGTTAAGTCTATTAACTGGATTAATAGCAAGAATGGATTTAATCACGATGAAAATATTGGCACTTATCAAGTAAATACTGTTTTTCTTTCAATTATTCTAAGATTAGCGGATATTTTAGATTTTGATTCTGACAGGACTCCAGAAGTATTATACAAATCAATTCACTTTACAAGCCCTGTAAGTATTTCCGAATGGCAAAAACATAGGGATGTAAAAGGATGGGAGATTTCAAAGGATTTAATACGTTTCACAATGTATTTTGAACATCCTGTTTATGAGAAAACAGCGAATTCATTTTTAGATTGGATTGATAGTGAGCTTAATAATTCACATAATCTGATTAGAAGGTTTCCACAAAAAGTAAGTAAATATAAAATTGAGGTTGCAGAAAAGGTAGATAGAGAAAGACTTGGACCTAAAAACAATTCTTATTTATACCATGATTTAGAATTTAGTTTATCAAGGGATGAAATTGTAAAACTATTGATGACCGATAAGCTATACCAAAATACTTCCTTATTCATAAGAGAACTCCTTCAAAATTCTCTAGATGCATTGAGATTAAGAAAATCAATTCATAAAGCAGATGGGTTTGAATGGAATGCGGGAAGAATATTTTTCAAACATTTTATTGATGATAATGGTCAACAAGTGATTGAATGTATAGACAATGGAATCGGCATGGATGAAGATATTGTTTCGAAATTTTTTGGCAAAGTCGGAAGGAGTTTTTATCGTTCTCCTGAATTTGAAAGACAAAGAGCTTTTTTAAAAGAAAAAGGGGTGGATTTTGAGCCTTGTTCTCAATTTGGAATTGGATTTATGTCATGCTTCATGGTTGGCGATAGAATACAGTTACTGACTAGAAAAGATTACGGACAGGGAAAAGAAAATGGAAAACCACTAATTGTTGAAATCAATGGTCTAGGCGGTTTAATTCTTATAAAAGAGGGTGAAAGCACACAACCAATCGGAACAACGGTAAGGATTTTTAGTAGGAACAAGCCATTGTTTTTTGATGATTGGTCTGATAATATTAGGCTGTTATTGACTTTAAAAGGTTATGCTTTAGGAACGGAATTTCCTATAGAAGCAAGCTGCGAAATCGATGAAATAAAAGGGGAGCTGAATATTCCAGCAACTATTGATAGAAAAAGAACATTTTTAGAAAAAATAGATATTAAAAATAAAAAGACTCTTGAAGTTGATTTGTCTTCAATAGATAAAAATCTTCGTGGATTTTTAAGACAAACATTTTTAGTTGATGAAAATGGTCTTCCTTGCACAGAAAATTTAGAAGCAAGATGGGAACCTCAAGTTGATAATGTTACTTGGAAAGACAAGGAAAAAAGTGAAATGACTCTATTAGTAAAATCCACAAATCAAAATATCAAATATAATTATCATCTTGGGCTGGAAGAAGGTCATAGTGTTTGTTTAGATGGAATATTAGTTTGTGGTTATCCTGGTAGATCCGGGTATTCCAAATATGAAATGATGATGTTAGGTCATAGAGCGTCACAAGTTAGTTCAGAACACCCTTTTACAATTGATGTAAGAGGGAAGATTAAGCCTGAATTAAGTCCTGCAAGAACTCCATTAGATAAAGGAAGTATTTTCAATCGACCTGTGGGGTGGAAAAATTTACAGAATTTACTCAGTAGAGGTAGTGCCATTATATGGGAGGAAATATTGAGCTATACAGATGAAGGGCTTACTCCTGATACTTTTTGGAAATTGTTACTTATTTATAATGGACATCCTATTTACATAAATTCAAATATTCTCTATGATAAATTAAAATTACCAAGTGCTAATAGTTGGATTAAATTATCACAAATCGTCAATTTCACATTTGACAATAAAATTATTTCTGCAAAGGATAATCAAGGAAGTGTTCATTCAATATGCTTTTCTGATGAAATTGTCAAAATTGGGAAAACTCATATCAATGGAATTGATTTCAATTATTGGTTAACCAACCTTTTAATTTCAATATCAAAACTTAAATTTAGAAATGATAAAGTAGAACTTGTAATTAGGGATAACTTTCTAACTCAAGAGATACCTGCTAATAACATTATTTCGAGAGAAATGTCAGGTATAAGGTTTATCCCTTTTGAAGGATTTACAACTAATTATATTACTACCACCAAATATAAAAATATTGCAAACTGGGAACATCCGTTAGTTAAATTTGTGATTAATAGTCAATATGTTGAACGAAAAGATGAATTGCAAGAGTTCGCAAATGCTTTAATTTTCAACCTTTGCTATTTAATTCAAAAACTAGAGGAAGACAAAAAACCTTTTTCAACATCCGTAGGTTTACGCTCGTTAAAATACACTTCAATATTATTTATGAATATTAATTGGGCTAATTATCCTGATGAATTAAAGCCACCATACAAAATTTATGTTGACAATGACAAGACTGTTGAAATTACAGAAGATGTATTTAAGGAATGGGCAAAACAGAAATTTAAATAGTGCTCAAGAATATAAAAGCACGAACCGGTAACAATGTGTATAATTCATAAGGGGTTCAGAGGTTTTCGAGCGGCTTCACTAGCATCAATTTTGGGTGATAACTTTATAGGCTTGAAGCCCGCAATCCCTTACGAAATCATACACTAAACGTTGCCATTCATTGTGAAAACGCCGCGGATATAAGAATATCAAGGACAAAAAAATATGTAGAAATCTTAGTTAAAACCTAAAATATGAACAAAATATTTTCTTCAAGAAAACTGACAATTATTAATTTTATAATAGTCACATATTTCATATTGATTTATTTAATTAATTATCGTGAAGTAGATTTTGTCTTAATTGGTGTATTTAGAGAATTATTGACAATCCCATTTTTGTTAGCTCAAATAGTATTCTTAATTCTCGGAACTAGACATTTAATGAAAAATAAAGAACGAAATGTTATCACTATGCTTAGCGTTATAGCACTAACTCTTTGTACAATTATTACGATTGGTAGTTTCTTTTGAGAAATAGAATCGAAAAGAGAACGTGAAAATTACATATGACTTCAATTTTATAGAAAAAAACAGCAATATTCGAGAAGGGGTGAAAAATTAAAAACAACGAAATGGCAACAAAAGCTAAATTTCATGGGCGGTGATGTGTCGTTTGAAAGTTTAGTGCAATTAAGAAACACCAGCAAGCTATATAAATTGGTTTGCTTAAAAATATAAACAAATTTATGCGGCTTGCTTCCGTGCGGTTTGAAAGGATTGATTCTTTAAATCGCCCACGAAACTTAGCAAGACCGTTATCTTCAAGCGTTAAACAAATGAATTAATAAAATGGAAAAAATAATGAAAACAAAATTGATCCGTTTATCTTGTATTATACTTATAAGTATGTTTGCAATGATGGGATGTAAAAATCATTCAAAGAGACAAGAAAATATAGAAACGTATCAATCTGAAGTAATGCTGAAATTGTTCAGTATCAAAACTTCTAATGATTTAATAATAAAAATACCTGAAACAAATACATCTTGTAAGATTAATAAAATAATTGACAAAGATTCTCTACATATATTTGAAGGACACTACGCAGAAGGTGAGGAAAGAGGAGTAGTTTATATAGATTACAAAAACATAGTAGCTTTGAATCAGTCCACAGAGAATGAAACATATTTAATAATCCCGTTTAGCGTTTCAAATCAAGGTTCTGGTATTTTTAGATATATAGGTTTGTTTGATTTGAACCATAAAGATATGACTATAAAGCATGTAGATTCTAAGTTTTTAGGAGATAGAATTAAATTAGAATCCATACAATATGATGGAAATAAAGTTGTTCAAATTAAAATGAAAATTCATTCAAAAGAACAAAGTATGTCTCAAACTCCAACCGAAACAAAAGAAATTGATTTTAATGTTGACAGGGATAAATTGAAATACGACTTTGATTGAAAGAAGGCCAGAAGATAACAAAAGTAAGCGTTGCACATCCCCTTAATATTTTCTATTAAGGGGATATTTATTGTATTTAGCTTTCTATACTTGCGTTTTACAGTGCTGTATTTTATACAAATCAGTTCTAGATCTTAAATTATTTAGGGCTTAAAAGAGATCTAAATAAGCCGATTGTGTTGATTAAAATAGAAAAATAGTTATTTGCCTGATTTGCCATAGTTTCTGCCTTTTTTGTGACAAATTTCAATAGTTTTTTCAGGTTATAAGCCGTAGCTGACATGTGCATCACCTTATTGGCCTGCTGTATTCCTATGGTATTTATTTTACGCAGTCCCATAAATTGGGTGAGTATGCCAAAAACAGGTTCTACTGTTGATTGGCGCTTGCCTTTCATATAACGCCCCAACTTACTGGCGACTCTTTTGTTATTTCGCTCATACTCGTCAACATATACAGTTATGCCAATCTTTTTTTTAAATCCTTTTCCGATGCATTTTTGTTTGCAATTAAAGTGATTTGTGTTGATTTCGAACAAATATATTGTTAGATTTATAACAGTTGTGCAACAGACACAAAAGCTAAAATCTAAGATGCTTGTAAATAATTAAAGTATGAAGAAATTGAAGGTTTCGATATTTTGGTTCAGAAGGGATTTGAGAATTGAAGATAATCGTGGCTTATTTGAAGCCCTAAATGGCCCTTATCCGGTTCTGCCAGTTTTTATTTTTGATACAACTATTTTAGATGAACTTGAAGCAAACGATCCTCGTGTTTCATTCATCTACGAGCGTCTGTTAATTTTGAATAAAATTCTCGAAAATCATTCGAGTAGCCTTTATTGTAAAAAGGGGAAGCCTGAAGACATCTGGAAACAGATTCTCAAAAAATATGATGTTCAAAATGTCTATTTTAATGAAGATTATGAACCCTATGCCAAAAAACGTGACCAGGCTTTTGAAGAAATCATAATTGATTCCGGGGCTAAGGTCAGCATATTTAAAGATCAGGTTATATTCGCAAAGGGAGAGATACTAAAAGCAGATCAGTCGCCCTATATTGTATACACGCCCTATAAGAACAAATGGCTTGAAAAATTTAGAGAGACAGATATCGAACAGTTCAAGTCTGAAACAAAGGATAACTTTTTGAAGGGGAACTTTTCTCTACCTGCTTTGTCGGAAATAGGGTTTATCCAATCGAAAATCAAAGTCATCGATTATGATTTAGATTGCCTGGATGAATACGAGGAGTTTCGAAATTTTCCGGCACTGAATAAAACCAGTCATCTGTCTCCGCATCTACGCTTTGGAACGATTAGTATAAGAAGGGTTGTGCGTCAAGCACAGGTCTGTCAAGCCTTTTTAAATGAGCTTATCTGGCGCGAGTTTTTTATGCAGATTTTATATCATTTTCCAAAGCTTGTATATTCCAATTTCAAAGTGAAATATGATTCAATACAATGGCGGAATAATGAAGATGAATTTGAACGATGGAAAAAGGGAGAAACCGGCTATCCCATGGTTGATGCAGGTATGAGGGAGTTAAATGCGACTGGCTACATGCACAATAGGGTCAGAATGGTTGCAGCGGGATTTTTGTGTAAACATCTGCTCATCGATTGGCGGTGGGGAGAAGCATATTTTGCCGAAAAGTTATTGGATTACGAATTAGCATCGAATAATGGGAATTGGCAATGGTCTGCCGGAACCGGATGTGATGCCGCACCTTACTTTCGAGTGTTTAATCCTACAGAACAGCTTAAAAAGTTTGACCCGGACTTGACCTATATTAAGAAATGGATTCCCGACTTAGATTCGACGAATTACCCGACGCCCATGCTGGATCATAAAATGGCAAGGGAAAGAGCCATTCGGGTTTATAAAGAAGGCCTGAATTCCTTTTAAGAATCGTAGGGCTGGGCCTGCAACAATTCTATCGCCACTCAATAAGCGAAAGACCAAAACCAATAGTTGTTTGCTTGTGGTTGTAATCAATCATACTCTCGCCATAACCATGAAAAATTTGGGTGTGGAATTTTAAATTATCCCATATCTGTAAGGCATAATCAATTTGAATACTTCCTCGGTTATTTTTGCCAAAGTGCATCGAGTGGCGGGTAATCAGGCTAATGTCATGTCGTCCTTTGCCATAGGCGGCCATCAGTTCGCCTCGTCCCATGTAATTTTCGATACCCGGATTATTGTCGTTTGCAGCCGATTCCTGAATGCGCAACCAGGGTTTTAATATAATGCTTAGGTGTTCGCTTTCCCAGGCAACTTGAGCAATCAGTCTATTCCAACTTCGCGATAAAGGATCGGATCGACCGTTACTCTGATGATTGATGCCAATACCCGCAAAGAGACCTTTTAAGCCACAGATTTCATAAGAAGTAGGCATGATATACATGATTTCTGGCTCGTAGTTGGTCTCCCGAAAGGGACGGGATATATCCTTGTTGTAGAGTTGCCATCTGGATGTTTGTGTGTAGCCCATCCAAATATCACCCCCTAGTTTTGCTCCCAACAAATCATTAAAAACCTTTGTTTTAAAACTGATCTGAAATTTCAGTTCAATGGGCTTAAGTGGCATTTTATCAGGTACCGAGTTATTGGGGTTATCGCTTTGAGGTTTTTCATTGATGTTGCTGGTATAGTTCCCCAATAGGATGTAAAGCGGTTTGTATTGCTTGACTCTAAACAAACCCGACTGATTGCTGTGCGTATCATCAAGGTCCCATTGTTCGTGTAAAGATATTTGTTGTTTCGAAAATAATTCTTGTGCTACAGAACGGCTTACAAAAGCGAAGCTAATAAAGAGGATTAAGTAGATTTTGAGTTTCATAACAAGATTTTTTTCCGGTATTAAGGCAAGATGCTTGCTTTTGATTGGTTGCCGATTCTTTTACTGATAGTGGGCAAAAATAATACTTTTATTTCCCCCTCAAGTTAATCAGACTACAAAATGGGATTTAGATTTTTTGCTGGTTTGCGCATAAGCAATGGAGTCCGTTCAATTTGAACAATCTCCCCAAACCATATGGACTTATTGACCAGTTGTTTCAAAATCGCCTTTTGGGGATTTAGGGGTAGGGGGCTGATGCGAATCGGAACTCGATGAAGTCTGTTTAGGGGTGGGGTAATTGTAAAAAAAAAGCTCCAAATTCAGGAATTGAACTAGAGCCTTTCTTTATGCTTCATTATTCAGACATTAATAGCCTTTCATGTCAATCGTATCGCTATCAATCAGCTTGACCTCTTTTTTCATTTTCTTCTGAATCACTTTGAAATGATGCTCTTCTTCAGGAGAGACGAATGAGATGGCCTCACCTGGCGATTCTGCACGCCCCGTTCTTCCAATACGGTGAACGTAGTCTTTAGGAGATCGTGGCAATTCGTAGTTCACAACATAGGGGAGGAATTCAATATCGATACCACGAGCCAAAAGATCGGTTGTGACCAATACCCGAATTTTACCGGTTTTAAATCGTCGTAAGCTTTCGCTACGTGAGTTCATACTTTTCTTTCCATGAGTAGAAACGGCGTGTATGCCATTTCGGCAAAGTTTATTGGCAACACCATCGGCTTTAAAAGCTGAGGACACAAAAACCAATACCTGTTTTAAATTGTCTTTCTTGATTAAGTAACGAAGTAGAGGTCCTTTTCTGCTGTCGGCAACCGCGTAGGCAACCTGATCAATCAGTTCCTTTTCTTCTTCCTTTGATTCAATTTTGATGACTTCAGGACGATTTAATAGAAGTTGCTTAATATTCTCGACTTCTTTACTTAGAGTTGCTGAGAATAAAAGGTTTTGGCGTTTCTTAGGTAATAGGGCGAAAATACGATCCATTTCATATTTAAAACCCAGATTAAGCATTTTATCGGCTTCATCAAGTACAAGTCTTTCAATTTCCGATAGGTTTACGGCATTTGATTCTTCCAACTCAATCAATCGACCAGGCGTTGCAACTAAGATGCTAACACCATTCATGGCCATCATTTGCGGGTTGATAGAAACCCCGCCGAAAATAGCCAGAGTTTTAATTCGATCTGGTAAAGCTAAAGCAAATGTTTTAAATACTTCTTCGACTTGAACAGCGAGTTCTCTGGTAGGTACAAGAACCAGAGTTTTTATATGTCTGTTTTTGAGTGGTTTATTGCTTTTAAAATTATTGAGGATGGGTAGGACATAACTGGCTGTTTTTCCCGATCCTGTTTTGGCAATACCTAAAACATCTTTATGGCTTAGAATAGCAGGAATAGCCTCCTTCTGAATAGGGTAGGGCTGTGTGTAATTTTCAGCAGCCAAAGCTTTTAATAAAAAGGGAGATAAACCTAAAGATGTAAATGACATTATTTTGCGATTAATTAATATTTGTGTTCTTCACGAGTGGACAAAGGTACAGTAATTTTATTGCCTAAAGTGGGGTTTAAGACTTGCTTTTAGCTATTGAATGATATAATAGCTCGAAGAGTTTATTAAATTTGTTGAAACTAAAAATGATCCTTTTGAATATTTCCATTTTAACAGAACATTCTTTGTGGTGGTTACTGCCAATTGTTATGTTGGCAGTTGTCTTGGCATATGGCCAGTATTTTTATAAAAATACCTTAAAGAACGATTTGTCATCGACCAAAATATTGACGCTGGCAAGTTTGCGTACTTTGGTTTATATCGGTTTGTTATTTCTTTTACTTAACCCGAATATCAAATACAGTCAGAAACACATAGAGAAACCACTCTTAATTTGGGCTCAGGATAATTCTCAATCTTTAAAATTGGGTAAAGACTCTGTTTATTATCAAACGCAATATATAGCAGATGTTGACGCGGTTTTAAAAAGTTTGAGTCAAAAATATGAAATCCAAAAGCTGGGGTTTGGTGAGGAGGTTAAAATTCTGGCAGATTTTGATTTTACGGATCAGTCGAGCGATTACGCTTCATTATTCAGCTATCTGAAAAATAACATCCAGCCCGGGCAACAGACTCAGCTTATTTTGGCAGGTGATGGTTTGTACAATAAGGGGAATGATGCTAGATTCCTGGTTCAGGAAGTAAAATGCCCTGTTCATACGATTGCTTTGGGTGATGCTACCAGTCAAAAGGATTTGTCAGTTGTATTCCTGAGAAGTAATAAACTTGCCTTTCTAAAATCGAATACGCCTGTACGTTTGGGTATAAAGGCTGATTTTTGTGAAGGTGAAGAAATTTTTATTCAGCTGGATTCAGATTCAGAAACCCTATATCGGGATACCCTTAAAATACCCAATGCAAGCTACTATGTGGAGAAAGATTTTTTCATTACTCCCAAAAAATCGGGTTTACAAAAGTACCGATTGAGTTTGAAAGCCATAAAGGGCGAGTCGAATCTAAAGAATAACAAAGGGGAAATGCTCATTGATGTATTGGATAGTAAACGTAAAATTGCGATCTGTTACGATTCTTACCATCCGGATATTGCGGCTCTCTATTCTGCATTAGAGGAGCAGTCGAATACTACGATTCGTTTAATTGATGTGTCGAAAAAGCAGGTTGATTTTTCTGATTTTAATTTGATGATTTTTTATCAGTTACCTTCGATGAAACATGTCGGTGGAAATTTTCTGAATCAGTTAACCCATTCTCGCGTGCCTTTTATGATGATTTTAGGTGGTGCAAGTGATTTTAACTTGTTGAATCGTTTGAATTTGGGCTTAAAGCTTGATCAAACCCATGATCTTTTCCAAAATGCAAGAATGGCTTATTCGGATAGGTTTTCCCTTTTCGAAATGGATGAAGAAGATAGGAAAGCATTTTCGACTTTTCCACCAGTCATGTCGCCAATGGGCAAGTATAGTTTCAATCAGGAATCTCATGTAATGGGGACTCAGATTGTAAAAGCTGTCGGTACAGAGACGCCTCTAATTGCATTTTCGCAAAGAGATGATCAGAAACAAGCGTATATTTTGGGTGAAGGTTTATGGCGATGGAAACTTCAGGATTATAAAATGAATCAATCGCATGAGCATTTTAATGCCTTACTGAATCGAATGGTTCAGTATTTAGCTCTTAAGGTGAAGCGTAATCAGCTGACGATTCAATACGATAAAGTTTATAAGGAAACGGACGCTATTCAGATTGAAGCACAGCTTTACGATGAAAGTTATCAGACTATCAATAAGGCGGATCTGAACTTTTTATTAAAGAATGATAAAGACGAGGCGTTTGCCTATCAATTTGAGCGTTCAGGAAAGGTCTATAACTTAGATTTGAATAATTTACCTGCAGGGAACTATCAGTTTGAAGCCAAAGTCAAAGCATTTGATCAGGAGTTTACTCAAAAAGGAAGCTTTGTTGTTCGTTCTGAGAATCTGGAAAGCAAGCAAGTTCAAGCAAATCCGGCTTTCTTAAAAGACTTGTCGGAGCTGAGCGGGGCTTTGCATTTTCCGTTGTCTCAAATGCCCCAATTAACTGACAGTCTTTTAGCTAATAAAAATATAAAAGCCCGGATTTCTGTAGAGAGTCACTTTCGTTCTGTACTTAATTTTATGTGGGTTTTATGTTCTATTATAATTTTGTTGAGTTTGGAATGGTTTTTGAAAAAGTATTGGCTCGGAATCTAATAATTGGTTTTTGATCACCTATCTAATCACAACTGATTTTAATTATTAATTTATGGAATTTATTAAGTCCCCTATGAAGTTTATTTATTTGGCTCTCATATCACTCGTTATTTTATCACCCGCTTGTAAAACAATTTCGCAAGTTCAGTTTCAGGTTTTGGAAGCACCCGAGGTTGTATTGCCTGCGGATGTTAATCGACTTGCATTTGTTTATAGAAATCAGCATTTTCCTTCTGATTCGGTGGCGCAGTATTATTCTATAAGCAAAGTGTCAGTAAAAGATAGTGTAGATCATACACAGGATATGCCCTTGAACTGTTATCAGGGCTTTGTTGAAAATTTATCCGAATTTTGGCCTCAGGATTCTATTCCTTTTATACGTCTGCCCAAGAAGATGATGCCGGATACGCTGCGTCATTTTATGCCCTTAAATTGGAATACGGTTGATAGTCTGTGTCAGGCAAGTCAAACCGATGTTTTGATTGTTTTAGAAGATCTTCAGGCTTTTAATAAGCACGAAATTGTGGAAGAAGATGTCTATTGGGCCTCCACTGAAATTCATTTTTATGGCAAATGGCGTATATACGATCCCTTATATCAAAAGATTTATGATGACAGACTTATTGTGGACAGCTTGTTTTTGGAATCGTCTGATTCAAACATTGAAAGATTGGTGAGCGAGAAGTTACCCAAGAGAGAAGAACTGTTGAACGATGCCTCCTATGAGTTGGGGAGAACTTATGTTGATTTAATTTCGCCTAAATGGCAGGATGTTAGCCGCAATTATTTTGTTTCCGGAGACAAACGTTTGTCTACGGCACCCTATTTTATAAATAAGAATGAGTTTGATACAGCGATTAAGATGTGGGAAAGTTTAACCCGCATGGGGGACAACATAAGCAAAGAGAAAGATCTGAAATTAGCTGGTCGTGCGGCATACAATTTAGCCGTAGTATATGAAATGAAGGGGGATTTTAAAAAGGCCAGATCCTGGGTTCGAAAAGCCATCTATTTTTATAAAAAGATGAAAAATAGGCCTTCGGAATATAAAGAAATAGAAGCTTATTCTTTAGCTTTGAATTCCCGTTGGCTTAACGGAGAAAAAATTAAATTATTCTTTGGGGAAGATCCGGAAGCTCAGTAACGATTGAATTTAGTTCATTGAGTGACTGTATCGGATAAAATAGGTAACCAAAATTTTAGAAACGGATATGATCACATCAAGTATGTCAACAGATTTAATTCTTACACTTATCATTCTTATTCTCAGTCTCGATTTTCTTTTGGAACGTACACTGGATATTCTGAATAGAGAAAATTGGAGTGCCACCATACCTAAAGAACTCGAAGGAATTTATGATGAGGAGAAATATGCGCAGTCACAAGCTTATGAAAAGGATAAAAATCGGATTGGTTTATTGTCTTCCATTCTGGGTTTTGTTATCACCATTTTAATGATTGTGTGTGGTGGTTTTGCCTGGGTTGATGATTTTGTACGACAGTATTTTTCGAATCCGATAGCTCTGGCTTTGAGCTTTTTTGCCATAATCATGCTTGGCTCAAGTTTAATAAGTTTGCCGTTTTCTTACTATTCTACTTTTGTGATTGAGGAAAAATATGGTTTTAATCGAAGCACTTTAAAAACCTTTGTGCTTGACAAAATAAAAGGGGCTTTGCTGACCGCAATTTTAGGTGGGGGAATCTTGGCTTTAATAATCTGGATCTACACACTAACGACCGTGAATTTCTGGTGGATGGCTTGGGCTTTGATCGCTTTGGTTATGATTTTTATGAGTATGTTTTATTCTTCCCTGATTGTACCGCTTTTCAATAAACAAAGTCCTTTGGAGGAGGGTGAATTGAATATGGCGATTAGTAAGCTGGCTAAAGAGGTGGGGTTTAAACTCGACAATATTTATGTGATGGATGGTTCCAAACGTTCATCAAAGGGGAATGCCTATTTCAGCGGTTTGGGCTCACGAAAACGAATTGTTTTGTTCGATACCTTGATTGATGAATTATCAACGAAAGAGATTGTGGCCGTTCTGGCTCATGAAATAGGTCATTACAAAAAGAAACATACGCTCAGTTCAATCATCTTAAGTCTTTTGCAAACGGGTGTTATGTTTTACATCTTCTCGTTATTGATAGGAAATGCGAGTTTATCCGGAGCTTTGGGAGCTGAGAACCACAGTTTCCATTTGGGATTAATTGCCTTTGGGATTTTGTATTCACCCATTTCAACTTTTTTAGGTTTGGGCATGAATGTTTTATCCAGAAAGAATGAATATGAAGCGGATGCTTTTGCGGCTGAACATCACAGCGCAGAGGCATTGGGTAGTGGTTTGAAAAAATTGTCAGTGAGCTCTTTGAGTAACCTGACACCACACCCGGCTTATGTGTTTTTCCATTATTCACATCCAACCCTTTTGCAACGTTTGAAAGCTCTAAAAAGATAAAGGATAAAGGGGAATTGAGAACCGAAAACAGATACCAACGAATTTTAGTTTAAAATAATGCAAGCAGAAATTATTACCATTGGCGATGAGATATTGATTGGACAAATTGTTGATACCAATTCAGCCTGGATGTCAAAGGAATTAAATGCCATCGGTATTTCAGTGAATCGAATTACAAGTATTTCGGATACAAAAGAAGCGATTGTGACTTCCGTTGAAGAGGCCATGTCTCGGGTGGATCTGATTTTGATAACAGGAGGCCTGGGTCCAACCAACGATGATATTACGAAAAAAACATTGAGCGATTATTTTGCCTGTGAATTGGTTCAGGATGATCAACTCTACGGGAAAATTGAAGAGCGTTTGGCTCGATATAAAATTGGCATGAATGCCTTCAATCGTGAGCAGGCTCTTATTCCTCATGGGGCAAGAATCATTCCTAATCATTTTGGGACAGCGCCCTGTATGTGGTTTTCAAGAGATAATAAGCATGTCATTTCGATGCCAGGTGTGCCTTTCGAGATGAAAAACATCATGCAAACGGAATTGTTAACACGATTGAGTTCAGAGTTTCATTGTCCTCATGTGTTGCATCAAACAGTGATGGTTCAAGGCTTGGGTGAATCTGTTTTGGCTGAGATGTTGCAGGATTGGGAGGCGAATTTACCTTCGGTTGTGAAATTGGCTTATTTACCATCGCCTGGTGTGGTGCGTTTACGCATGAGTTTGGTGGGGGATGATGAGGCTGAATTAAAAGCCATTATTAAGCAGCAACTTGAAGCTTTGAAAGCCATTTTGGGTGAACGCATTTTTGCTTTTGATGACGAGAAAATTGAGCAGGTGATTGCCAATCTTCTTTTGGATAAAAAGAAAACGGTGTCTACAGCAGAATCTTGTACCGGTGGAAATATGGCACACATGCTTACCGCAATGGCAGGATGTTCAGCTTATTTTAAAGGTGCTGTAGTAGCTTATTCAAATGAAGTTAAAGGCAATGTTTTGGGGGTAAATCCGAATGATTTGGAGGAATTTGGTGCGGTTAGCCAACAGGTGGTTGAGCAAATGGCAACAGGGGCTTGCAAGGTCATCGGTTCTGATTATGCTATTGCCACCTCAGGTATTGCCGGACCCGATGGTGGAACGGATGCAAAACCAGTGGGAACCGTATGGATTGCTGTGGCTTCAGCTGAAAAAGTAATCTCTGAGAAATTTATTTTCTCCAAAGAACGAGGGCGTAATATCAGAATGGCTTCCCAAGCAGGTTTTAATATGCTTAGAAAGCTCATTCTAAATGAATAATTTCTAGAAATACATCATTAAAGCGACTCCCAAACCAATACCTGCCAGAACCAATGAGATTTTATGCTTGTCGGTTCTGAAAAGGGTGAGAACCAAAGTGCAGATGAGCAGACTTAGAAAGCTGATGATTAAAAAGCCCGTGAAGCTTCCAAGGTTATAACCTAGGTATGATAAGAATTTGATATTTGAGCCGAGTGCAGCTTTGTAGTGTAAGCTTAATACGAAACCTTGCATGATACCAATAAGTACAAAAATATTGTAGTGTATTGCAGATATTTTATGGCTGAAAATGGCATGTAAGGAGACGATTGAAAGACTGATAATGGCCAGCAGGTGAATGGTCGAATGACTTAGAGTCATTGCCTTAAAAATAGACAGAGATAAGCCTACTAAACTTCCGGAACAAAGAGCCAATAGAAGCAGGAGGTAGGTTTTCCATTCCTTTAGGCTAAAAAAGATACCGAAGATTATCAGAAAAAGAATTTGTTGGAGGTTTGAAAACTGACATAAATGCTTTAAAGCGATTTCAAAGCTGTAAATTAATTGATCCATATACAGGTGATTAAAGTTTGACTGTTTGTAGTCGACTTTTTATTTTAGATTGTTAAGACTGATTTTCGCACGGCAATTTTCTTTGCCGGTTGTTTTACTTGTAATCTTGCAACTCAAGTGGTATTCATCATCCAGTTCCTGAAAAATCTGAATCTGTTCACCCAATTTAAGCTCGTGGAGAAAATTAATTTCCAATTCAGAAATGGGTTTTTCAGTTAGAGTCTCAGCGGGAATTGCATCGATTATCCATTTCAGATATTTCACATTATTGACATGTCGGTTGATATCAATATCAGAATAGTGAATTTTTATTTCCTCGATAAGTTCGGCATCAGATGATAAAGGGGGCAGTTTGCCCAGTTCCTTTTCAAAGACCTCAGAATAATTGCCAATCGGCATGTTTTTTACCACATCGTGAGGACGAATGGGACGATGGCTGTTCAAATCAACAACCAACCAATAGGAACTGGCTATAGCAATGATTTTATTTTCAGCATCGAAAATACGGAAATCACGAGCCCCAAATAAACTTTTGATACCAGTTGGAAAGGTTTCAATTCGGATGGTCTCTTTCCATTTTGCAGGACGTTTTATTTTAATTCTTATGCGTGAAAGGACCCAGGCATGATTGTCGTGATTTAAATCATCCAAACCTTGTCCGATCTGATCAACATGGTTGCCTGCAATTTCCTGTAAGTAATTGCAAATACTTGTGAGTTTGGCATTGCCATGCCAATCGGTATCGAAAGATCCGATAGTGAATTCCTGACTGTATATACTCAAATCTGTCATCTGAAAAAAAGACAATTAATGTTTAGGAACGTGTTGCATTAAAAATTGAACGAATAAGAATCAATACCACAAAAGGTAAAATGGTATAGGGTAAACTTTGTGGTAGTATTGGCCATGCAGCTATAAATACCAGTAAGAAAATAGAATGGTATTTAAAATAAGGCTTGACCCAAGCCGGTCTGTTTTTCTTAAATAGAACAGGGATTAAAGGCAAATGAATAGGTAAGGCCCAAAGGATATTCCAGTTAGGTCCCATGGCCTGATGATCGGTGAAAAACCAAAGAAACAAAATAACGAAACCCAAAAGAGACGTGCTGCCAAAAACCAATACATCGAGTAAAACGAATCGTTTTTTGTTTTTGATAGAACTTAGTGTTAGCATGAAACCTATAAATGCAATTAACCCAAAAATGAAGGTTGGATGTAAATACCAAGGTGTTTGTGGTTGAATAGCAGTTTCACTGAGAATGACATTTTCGTTACTTACCAGTTTGCTTGTTTGATTGTCCATGGTAATCTGGCAATGATCGAAACCCGACTTAAGCATATCAGGCAAAAACATTTCCTGATAGTTTGTTGCTTTTGCATCGCAGGGTTGGCTTAAAACCAAATGAATACCCGTGTAAATCCACGGCGTTTGTTTTAAATAAAGGTTGAGTAAATCTCTGAAACTTCGATTTGATTTTTGATTTGGGTTCTCAAATTCAATTTTATCATTGGCCTCTCGGGGCAGAATGTCGCGAATAAGAGTTGAACAATTATTGAATAGAAAATCGTAAGAATAATAGCGATTCTCAGGGCGATAATTCTCCCAAAGGGCTTTTATTAGCTTTTGTTTTGAGATTGAATCTAAGTTTAACTCTTGTTCTACGACTGAACGTTTATCCCTTTTATAGGCAGCTTTAAAATCTCTGAATCGATTGGCGGTAAGGTTGTATTTTAGTTTCCCTCGTATAAATTTCACATAGAAATTGGGCGTGTTGAAATCAAAATTTCCATAATTAAAAACCACATCCATTCTTCTCGCAGGATCTTGAATTCGGATGGCAGAATGTCCAAAAAGAGAATAGAGTTCCAGTCCGGGAGAACAAGTTAGAATGCTGATTTTAGTATTATCAGTGTTTTCCTGTGCCTGTACTTTACTTGTTGGGTTAACAAATAATAGAGTAAGAAAAAAAAGGATGAATAGATGTCGCATAGTTGTATTTTATTTGTCCCCGAAGATAATGATTTTTGTAGGGAGCTTGTTAAATAGCTTGACGAAGATTTCTACTTTTTAACAAATAAAATGTGTTTAAATCAGAACTGCCCTAATCTGAAACAGAAAAGGGCAGTTCGAAAAGAAATGTTATTGTATACAATTATCTCATATCTACAACTTCCACATCTGGATGTGCGGCTTGATCGAAGATAAAGTCTGAATCTTTAAAATTCAGATTTGGTTCGAATTTCTTGATTTTAATTGTGATGTTATTGCCATCTTTTCCGATTGATACCAAAGACTTTATTTCTAAACTTTTTGTATCGATATGCAATCTAATTCTTGAAAAGGGTCTTGTTTCATCTAATGGAAAAAGATCGATTACATGAAAAACACCTGCTGCAGTTGTCTGTTCTTCAACGTAGCTATATTTGAATCCGGTTTCGTAAAGAGTGAAGATTTTTGTTGGATTCAATCCTTTTTCTTCGTCGTCTTCATCGGCTTCTTTAATATTTACTTCTTCTGCATCAACCAAATGCTGATAAATGGTTTTACCATCAAAGTAGGTGTAAACATCCATTAAATAAAGGCGATACTTATTGCCTTTTAGAATAATGTTACCCTCTGAACTTTCATGAACATCTTCTTCGGCATTGTCCATCTTGAAACTAAATTCAGCTTTAATACTGCTGTAGGTTTTGTTTATTTCTGAAACCTGATCTAAGATGGTTTTGGCTTTGTTATCCTGAGCCGAAAGATTTAGGCTCAATAGAGAGATAATTAGAAGTGAAATATATTTCGTCATACTTTAAAATTTAAATCTGATTGAAATCAGATTGAGAACTAGTTATTTTTTACGTTAATGTTTATTCAATTATTGTGCCAGTTTAAGCCAAAACCTGAGACAGTAGTTTTTCCAGGGAATATTCGTCAGAAACCAAAACCTGACGGGCTTTACTACCCTCGAAAGGACCTACAATTCCTGCGGCTTCAAGCTGATCAACAATTCGACCTGCGCGGTTGTACCCAATAGAGAAACGCCTTTGAATGGCCGAAGTTGAACCTTGCTGTGAGCCTACTACTAAACGGGCTGCTTCTTCGAAAAGGGCATCCCTTTTTTGTAAATCAACCTCTGCTGTGTTTTCAGAACTTTCGGCTACAAATTCAGGCAGCATTAGTGCTGATGGATAAGCTTGTTGTTTTTGAATATACTGAGTAAGGGCTTCAACTTCTGGTGTATCAACAAAGGCACACTGAACCCGAACCAAATCGCTACCAACTGAGATCAACATATCACCCCGACCAATAAGCTGATTCGCTCCGGGACTATCAAGAATTGTACGAGAGTCGATCATTGAGGCTACCTTAAAGGCAATTCGTGCCGGGAAATTGGCCTTAATTACACCCGTGATAATGTTGGTTGAAGGTCGCTGAGTGGCAATAATCATGTGAATCCCAATCGCACGTGCTAGTTGAGCAATACGGGCAATTGGTGTTTCAACTTCTTTACCGGCTGTCATAATCAAATCGGCAAACTCATCGATAATAACAACAATATAGGGTAAGTAACGGTGTCCGTTTTCGGGATTTAGTTTACGAGTGACAAACTTTTTATTGTATTCGATAATATTACGAGCATGAGCTTTTTTAAGCAGATCGTAACGGGCATCCATTTCTACACAAAGTGAATTAAGTGTTGCAATCACTTTATGAATATCAGTAATAATAGCTTCTTCCTCTTCAGGAAGTTTGGCTAGGAAATGCTTTTCGATGGTTGAATAAATATTCAATTCAACCTTTTTAGGATCAATGAGGACGAATTTAAGTTGCGATGGATGCTTCTTATAAAGTAAAGATGTGATAATCGCATTCAAACCAACCGATTTACCTTGTCCGGTAGCACCTGCAACAAGAAGGTGAGGCATTTTTGCCAAGTCAAGGGTATAGGTTTCGTTGGAAATGGTTTTACCCATGGCAACGGGCAAGGCATGCTTTGATTCCTGGAATTTTTTCGAAGCGATGATGTTTTTCATCGAAACAATCTCTGGCGTTCTGTTGGGAACCTCAATACCAATGGTTCCACGACCAGGAATTGGCGCAATAATTCGAATACCCAAAGCTGCTAAACTCAAAGCAATATCATCTTCAAGATTTTTGATTTTTGAAATACGCACGCCTGGTGCCGGTACAATCTCGTAGAGTGTTACGGTTGGCCCGATGGTTGCTTTAATTTGAGTGATCTCAATTTTATAATTGCGTAGCGTATCAACAATTTTGATTTTATTACTTTCAAGCTCTTCCTTACTAACTTCAGAGTTATTAATGTGATGATCTTCTAGAAGATCGAGGCCTGGATAATTGTAGTTTGAAAGGTCGAGTGTCGGATCAAAATCTTCCATAGGCGTATGGTTGATTGAAACACTTTCTTCTTTGATACGTGTTGTTTCAATAGTCAATTCCAAGTCGTCATCTTCGGAATTTTGAATTTTGGTATTTGGAGCTTCTTCAAAATCAGAATCGATATCCAGTTCTATTTCACTGGTTTCAGCTACAGGTTCTTTTTCTTCTTTAATATTAGGTATATACTCTTCTTCCAGATTAATGTCAAGTTCAGTACTAATTGTATCCTCTGTTTCATTATTTTTTATGACAGGCTCAAATTGATCCTCTTCTTCATATTCGTCGTTATCATCAAGATCTAAATCGTTAACTTCGGGTTTAGCTTTCTTTTTAAAGAGTTTTTTAATGTTGTTAACAGAGTTATTAAATCCAAAAGCAATCAGAGTGAAAAAACAAATGATTAAAGCGAAAAGAGTTCCCACATTTCCAATAAGTGAAATCAGCCACTCACTTATAAAATAGCCATGAGTTCCACCCAAATATAAAAAGCTTGTGCTGGTTGAATCAACAAAAAGAAAGGCAAGCAGAACCGAGCACCAGATACTAAAAAGTAGCGTGTAGAGGACACTTTTTCTGAGTGATTGTGTTTTTATTCCAAATAAGCGAATTGAAAGAACGGTAAGGACATAAAGTATGGTGCATGCAGCTATTCCAAACCCTTTGTTTATAAGAAGGTTCGAAAGAAATGCTCCCGTTTTACCCGTCCAATTTTCAACTCGAATTCCTGAATTGGCCAGTAAATCGAATAGTTGTATATCTAATTTGGATTGATCAGCACCTCCTGTAAAAAAGAAGGATACAAATGCGAGTCCAAGGTATATGGTGAATAGACCTGAACTAATACCCAAAATAAATCGAATGCGTTCATCTTTTAGAAAAGATGGTTTGTTAAACCTATTCTTTTTTGTTTTCGTGTTTCCTTTTTTTGCCATTGAATATGATTTTCCTGCTTATAATCTGATGTGAAAGTAATAAAAATAGGGCGTAATTCCACATGAATAGGGATAGAGATATTCAAGGTCGATTCTATGTGATTAGAAACTAAAGAGAACGATTTTGTTAATGGAAGTTAATCCTGTATGATCTAAATTTTGTGCAGGGTTGAGACGATTAGATCGAGATGCGATTAAGAACGTATGAGTGACTTTTCTATAAATAAGTCAGGTTCTAATTGAAGTTTGAGACATATTTTAGAATTGTTTTAGCATCTGATTTTACATAGTCAGATGGAATAATAAATTCTTCTTTACTGACTGGGGTTAAACTAACATTCTCTGCTGAAAATTTAGCTTTAATCTTATTCATTGTTGTTTCAAATTCAAGTAAAACACCGTCGATCTTACTAAAAGGAGTATTTCGGTTTGGGTTTTTCAAGCAAATGTCTTGTGTGTAATAGACATCAATAGGTTCGGGTAATTCTTCAATAAAGACACGAGCCAGTTTGCATTTGTAGCCCGCAATAACCCGATCCGTTTTTAGGTATTTAATTTGGGTTGCAAGTTGGTGGTTATATATAAAAGGAACTTCATCGCTTGCAAATTGATAGTTCATTTTATTATTCAGGATTTTAAATAGAATTGAACTGCTTGGGGCTTTGTATTTTGAAATAAACCGGGTACTGAAAAAACCTAAATATCCCTCTGAAAGAACTGAGATGTTATTGTCTTTGAATTTAAATTCAACTTGGGTTGGGAGTAATGCAATAATGGGGTTCACGTCTTCTTTAGTTGCATAGCATACTTTATAAGTGATTGTTCCTTCAGCATCAGCTTTTTTCTTGTCAGATTTGCTAGAACAGGAGATGAATAGATGTAAGGATATAAGTATGAGGGTTATGTGTTTCATATGGGCGATTTGTTGCTTACTAAAAATAGATAAAAGCAAAATTGAATCAAGTTTTTAGGATGGTTCTTACGTGAATTTATCTGATTTCAGTGTGAAAGTAACAAATAACTTTATAAAAATGCATTATCTGATCGGAATGCATATTTATTCTAAATGTTGTTCACTTATATTTTTTTGCTGATTTTGCCCTTCGGATTAAATTTGTTTTTTATCATTTCAAATGAGTTAAAAGGTGAAAAATGCGTTTTTTTTGTGTTCATAAATATAAAAAATATGAAAAGTATAATGCAATTTTCAAAAAATGCTTTGTTTGAACATAACAGTAAAAGTTTATTGTAAATGCAAACGTGTGTATTCTTTTAAAAAGTCTGTGTGTTGAATTTCAATTTTTTAGCTCATCCTATATTTTACAGTAAAAATTCAGTCGTTTAAGGTGCTGAATAACAGTTAGTAAAAATGTTTCTAAAAAATATTAAAATCCATTGAAATATTGATAAAAGTTCTAGTTTTGTAGCACAATTTTCAAACAACATAAATAAAAAACCTATAATGAATAAATTAGCAGTTGTAGCATTAGGTGGAAATGCCTTGTTGAGAGGTAATCAAAGAGGGACCGTTGAAGAACAAAGTCAAAATACTTTAGATACTCTTGAAAATCTTATTTTCCTTGTTAAGGAAGGGTATGATGTTATTATTGCTCATGGTAATGGCCCGCAAGTAGGGAACATATTGATGAGAAATGATGCAGGAGAACAACTTTATAACATTCCTCAGATGCCTTTAGATATCGATGTTGCTGACTCACAAGGTGGCATTGGTTACATGATTGAAAGAAACTTGCGTAATGTATTAAAAGCAAATGGCATCGAAAAAGATGTGGTGACTTTGGTTACTCAGGTTGTTGTTGATAAAAATGATCCTGCTTTTGCAGATCCAATTAAGCGTGTGGGTAAGATCTACTCAAGAGAAGAAGCTGACCAATTAATCGCTGATAAGGGATGGATTTTTAAGGAAGAAGTGAAAGCTGATGGCGGATGGAGACGTGTCGTACCTTCACCAAAGCCTATCCGTGTGATGAATGAAAAAATTGTTGAAGATTTAGCTCGTAAGGGTAATATTGTTATCACTGTTGGTGGTGGTGGTATTCCGGTTTCTGAAGATGAAAATGGTAATCTTTGTCCGGTTGAAGCGGTTATCGATAAAGATTTAGCTTCTGCATTGATTGGTGCTCGCGTTAAGGCTGATGAATTCTATATCTTAACTGATGTATCATTCGTATATAAAGATTTTAAAGGACCAAACGAGGAAAAATTAGAGTTCCTAAATCATGCAGATACAATGAAACATCTTGAAGAAGGTACTTTTGCTGAAGGATCTATGGCTCCAAAAATTCGCGCTTGTCTAAGCTTTATCGAAAATGGTGGTGGTAAATCTGTAATCACTGAAGCAACTAAGCTTGAAGATAAATCTTACGGAACTAAGATTACTATGGAATATGACGAAAAAGACGTCAATCATATTGCTTAAATAAATATTAATATCAGATTATAGTTACTTTTGTTATCGTAATCAAAAAAAATAAATACCATGAGTTTTAATTTAAGAAACAGAAACTTTTTGAAGTTGTTGGATTTTACTCCAAAGGAAATGCAATACATGTTGGATCTTGCCAGAGATCTTAAGAGAGCTAAATATGCTGGAACTGAAGTTCAGACTATGAAGGGTAAGAATATCGCTTTGATATTTGAAAAATCTTCAACTCGTACGCGTTGTGCTTTCGAAACTGCTGCTTACGATCAAGGAGCTCACGTAACTTACTTGGGGCCTTCAGGTTCTCAAATTGGTGTGAAAGAATCTATGGCTGATACCGCTCGCGTATTGGGTCGTATGTACGATGGTATTGAGTACCGTGGTTACGGACAAACTGTTGTTGAAGAATTGGCTAAGCATGCTGGTGTACCAGTTTGGAATGGTTTAACTGATGAGTTCCACCCAACTCAAATTTTAGCTGACTTCTTAACTATGATGGAGCACACAGATAAGCCATTGAATCAGGTTTCTTTTGCTTACTTAGGTGATGCACGTAACAATATGGCAAATTCCTTAATGGTAGGTGCTGCTAAAATGGGTATGGATGTTAGAATCTGTGGTCCTGCAAACCTTCAACCAGAGGAAGAATTAGTTGCTCAATGTAGAGAGATTGCTAAAGAAACTGGTGCTAAAATTACAATCACTGATGATGCTAAAGCTGGAGTTAAAGGTTGTGATTTCCTTTATACTGATGTTTGGGTATCAATGGGTGAGCCAGACGAAGTTTGGAAAGAAAGAATTGAAATTCTTAAGCCATTCCAGGTTAATGCTGAATTAATGGCTGCAACTGGTAATGCTGCAAGTAAATTCATGCATTGTCTTCCAGCTTATCACAACAGAGAGACTAAAGTAGGAGAGGAAGTTTTCCAGAAGTTTGGTCTTGATGGTGTTGAAGTTACTGAAGATGTATTTGAATCTCCAGCGTCTATCGTATTTGACGAAGCTGAGAACCGTTTACATACTATTAAAGCAGTAATGGTTGCTACTTTGGGAGCATAATCTCAATCGTATATCATATAGAAAAGGCTCTTGGTTTTCCAAGAGCCTTTTTTTTGATCTGCTATAAAATAAAGAGTATTGTTATTTTTTGTAGGTGATGAAGAATTATTCTGGTTTTCAAACCAAGCATGGGTTATTTTCTTGAATGCTCAGACATTCTTAAACCATCAATTTTAATCTTATTTTTCACCAATTCTTTTTTGATATCACAAGATGGACAGCCACCACAAAGGGATGTTTTTTTATTGGGTCTTATCACTTTATAAAAGTGATAAAGCGAGTAGCTTACAGCTGCTAAAATGATCAGGTATGTTGTGAAAAGTTGAAAACCCATAACGTGCTTATAAAAAATTAATGATGTGATAGCCAATAAAGGATACCACCCAGGCCAAAGCGGTTGTGTAAGTTACTACAAATGCTGACCATTTCCAATTAGCTTCTCTTGAAATAGTTGCTACCACAGCGATACAAGGGAAATAGATGAGGATAAAGATCAGGAAAGAGAGGGCAGAAGCCGTATCAAACACATGTTCTCCATTTCGGTACGATCCTGTAAATTTTTGTTTTCGTAGGTTGTTTCTCAATCCTTCGCTGTTTTCATCAATATCCTCACCGGTTTGGTAGAGAACACCCATGGTGCTGACTACAACTTCTTTTGCTGCGATTCCGGTTAGAATACTAACTGTCATCTTCCAGTCGAAGCCAAGAGGATGAAAAACGGGAGCTATAAAGTTTCCAATTTGGCCTATGTATGATTGCTCTTGCTTCTCTTCAAGCATTTGATTCTTGATAGCTGTTGTTGATACTTCGTAGTCTTCAATAATTTTGGCTTGTTCTGTTGGTGTTGCAACTTGTAGAGCTGTGTTAAGCTGCCCTTCATTTTTAGCTAATAAATTTTCGTAATCTTTGGAGTAATCCACATCAAGGGGAAAATAGCCCAATGCCCATATAATGACGGATGCGACTAAGATGATGCCTCCCATTTTTTTTAGGTATTCACCACCTTTCGACCACATGTGTACAAGTGTAGATTTTAGTGTGGGAACACGGTAAGGAGGTAGTTCCATTACAAAGGGGGCTTCCTTACTTTTAAAGAAACTTGCTTTGAAAACTTTTGCAAAAATCACGGCTAACAGAATGCCTAACAGATAAATTCCAAAAAGAGCTAAACTGGAGTTCTCTGGGAAAAAAGTTCCGATAATTAGAATGTAAACAGGTAGACGTGCAGAACAGGACATGAATGGGGTGATCAGCATTGTCAGTATTCTGTCGTTTCTGTTTTCAAGAGTTCTGGTGGCCATTAAGGCGGGTACATTACAACCGAATCCCATAACCAATGGAATAAATGACTTGCCATGCAGACCAATCTTATGCATGAGTTTATCCATAATAAAAGCAGTACGAGCCATATAGCCCGTATCTTCCATAAAGGATATGAAAAAGAATAGGATTAAGATGTTGGGTAGGAAAACAATAACTCCACCAACACCACCAATGATACCATCTGCAATCAGATCTTTCAGTGGGCCATCAGGCATAACTGTCTGAATAAATTCACCCAAGTAGGCGATGCCCGTTTCTATCCAATTCATTGGGTATTGTCCCAAATGAAAGGTGGCATAGAAGGTTAGAAACATGAAAAAGAAAAATAAAGGAAATCCAAATAATTTGTGCGTCAGGAAAGCATCAATCATAGCTGTCTTTCTTCTTCGCTTGATCGGATTTTCAATATAGGTTTCTTTTAGTGCACCATCGATAAAGCCATACTTTGCGTCAGTTATAACTGTTTCGCAAACTTCATTATAGGTGGATTCTATTTGTTTGATTTCTTGTTTTAGTGTTTCCTGAATTTCTTTTACTGTAGAGCAAGATTCAATGTATTCCAGAGCTTTATCATCTCCCTCAAGGAGTTTGACAGCTAAAAATCGAGGAGAAGCAATCGCTGTCAGATTTCGATCAAGTCTGATAAATTCCTGAAGTTTAGAGATTGATTTTTCAATTACAGCCCCGTAGTTGATATGAATGTGGCGAACAATAGGATCTCTACCTTCGTAAACCTCAATGGCTTTGTCGAAAAGTTGTTTTATCCCTTTACCTTTTGAACTAACGGTTGGGATGATAGGAATCCCCAGCATTTTACCCAGAGCTTTATAATCAAATCTGGCCCCATTTTTTTCTAATTCATCATACATGTTTAAGGCCAGAATGACTTTTACATCCATGTCGATAAGTTGGGTTGTCAGATATAAGTTACGCTCCAAATTTGAAGCATCAACGACATTAATAACCACATCGGGAAGTTCTTCGGTAATGTACTGGCGAACGTAAAGTTCTTCGGAGGTGTAAGCTGTTAGAGAATAGGTTCCGGGCAGGTCTACAACATCAAAATTGTATCCATTTTGATGCACTTTTGCGAGTTTTGAATCGACTGTTACACCTGAGTAATTCCCCACATGTTCTTTGGAACCTGATGCAAAATTGAATAGGGTTGTTTTTCCTGCATTAGGATTCCCCACTAAAGCAATATGAATATTTTTCTCCTTTTTTTGTGCTGAAGATTTAAGTTCATCATCGTTTAGGGTACCTTCAAAGTTGTTGATCTTTAAATTAACCGCTTCTTCTTTGGTGATCACTTCAATTAGGGCGGCCTCGCTTCGACGTAAGGATACCTGATAGCCCATAATGCTGTACTCGACGGGATCTTTAAGAGGGGCATTTTTAATGACGGTAACTTTTTTCCCTTTTATAAAGCCCATTTCAGTAATTCGCTTACGAAATGCGCCATATCCCTGTACTTTTATTATAATACCTTCTTGATTATCGGTTAATTCAGAAAGCTTCATATTTTGGTGCGTATCAATAAAGTAAAGCGTGAATGAAAAAATTCCCATTCACTAAAAAAACGAATGCCAATGTCTGTCTTAATGATTACTTCGGCTTCTTGACTAAAAAATAACTCCAATAGCTAAATAAACCGCGGGGTTCATTGATTTTAACTATTTTAATTTAGTACAAATCTAGATGAAAATGAATTTAAAAACAATCACTATATCTAGGTATTGTTGTCTTACTTTTTAGTTTATAAAACAGTTTTTTAATCTGTTTTCAGGAAAGGGGGTAGTTTGATACTTTACTTGGATAATTGGTTGATGATTATGAGAGAGAAAAAAGAGCTATTCGAAATTAAACGATAGCTCTTGCTTATTTTATCACCTAAGGGTATGCTTTATTCTGTAAGATCTTCAAATTCAACTTGTGAGAATGATTCGACCTCTAGTCCTTCAATTATTTCAGACGTACTTGTGATTTCGTCAGTATCTTCAATGGCGGTCTCAGGATTGGCGTCGTTTGCATTTTTTAGTATCTCAATGGCTTCCATTAAACCTTCAGAAAATTTATCGAAATCTTCTTTGTAAAGAAAAATCTTATGCTTTTCGAAAGTAAAATTGCCTTCTTTATCGTATCGCTTTTTACTCTCTGTAATAGTAAGGTAGTAATCCTCGTTTCGAGTTGCTTTTGCATCAAAGAAATAAGTTCTCTTCCCAGCTCTAATCGCATTTGAATATATATCTTCGCGATTTTTCCTTACGAATTCTTCTTTTTTATCGTAACCTTCCATTTCAGAATTTAATTTATGAAATTGTTTGTTTATTGATATCTCAAAAATAAAAAAAAATATGTATTAAATCGATTTTAATTCATAAATTATTTTGAACATTTCGATATAGTTTTGTTTAATAGTTGAGATGCAGAACGTTATTTGCGTCTTAAAATTGCGCACTCGACTAAAAAAAGCTGTTGTGTTTATTTTAGTTTCGGTTTATGCATTTTAAAAAATGTTTTTTTTGATTCTAAATTCTTCTGTGGGAGTTATCTATTTGTCAATTAATCAGACCTATTGAATCCTTTTGTATCAAAGTATTTAAAATGGGAAGGGCTAACTTTGGCTGATAGAAAAAAATAGCTACATTTGCAGCGAGTTTAAATAAGTAAGATTCGTTTACGGTTATTGTGTCAGCTTCAATATGACTTTGTCTTTTATTGTTGTAGATCTATTATTGTTATCGAATCAGGTACAAACAAAGTTCTTTAAAAGTATGATTAGTAGAAGATTGCTGCGTGTGAAAGTATTACAAATGCTTTACGCTTATTACAAGAATGATGATCGTTCATTAGTAAAGGCCGAAAAGGAGTTGTTTTTCAGTATTGGAAAAGCTTACGATTTATATCATTACCTACTTCTACTACTTGTAGATGTTGCATTTATAGCAGAAAAGAAAATTGAAGCTGGTCGCAACAAATTGGTACCTACACCCGTAGATATTCATCCCAACACCCGTTTTATTGAGAATAAAGTATTGAAGCAACTGGCCGAGAACGTTCAGTTGAATAGCTATCTGGAATCGAATTCTATTTCGTGGGCAGATCAGGATGGTTTTGTAAATCGTTTGTACAAAACAATTACAGAGTCTGATCTATACAGCAAATATATGAATGCTGAAACCAATGATTATGCTGCTGACAAAAAGTTGATTGAAAAGATCTTTATGAACATTCTGGCTAAAGATGATGACTTCTATTCTTTGATGGAGGATAAGAGTATCTACTGGAATGATGAGATCGAGTTTATTTTGAGCATGGTTGTTCGAACAATCAAGCAATTTAAAACTAATGATAACGAGCATACCTCATTGTTGCCATTATTTAAGGATAGTGATGATGAAGAATTTGTAAGAGTTTTATTCCGTAAAACGATTTTGAAGCATGAGGAAAACTTGAGCTTAATTAAAGAAAATACTAAAAATTGGGATTTAGAGCGAATTGCTTTTATGGATATTCTAATTATGGAAATGTCTTTAACTGAGATTCAAGAGTTCAAGAGTATTCCTGTGAAAGCGAGTTTTAATGAGTATCTTGAAATCGCGAAGTATTATAGCACCAACAATTCAAGCACTTTCATTAATGGTTTGCTTGATAAAATGATTAAAGATCTTCAGAAAGAAGGTAAGATCAATAAAATAGGAAGAGGCTTGATTGAAGAATCGAAAATTGCAAAAGCATAAATATTACCAGGGAGTTACGAAAGTAATTCCCTTTTTTATTGGTGTTTACCTGAATAGAGTAAGAGTCTGTGTCTTAATTCTGTACTGAATGGAATTTTGTACAGACATTTTTTTTAAAATGAGTCAGAGGAAGTGTCATTTTTCTGATTTAATTCTTAAAATTTATGAGTCTTTTCGAGATTGTTTTGATAGCCGTTAGTTTGGCAATGGATAGTTTTGCAATTTCTATTACTGCAGGTTTTATCTTAAAAGAATTTACGCCCAAACATTGTTTTCGAATCGCATTTTATATGGGTTTTTTTCAAGCATTAATGCCAATTTTAGGATGGTTAATCGGGGTTGGTTTTAAGAGTTATATTGTAAGTTTTGATCATTGGGTCGCTTTCCTTTTGCTCCTTGTTTTAGGAGGGAAGATGATTTATGATGATTTGAAATGTGAAGAAGAACATTGTTGTTTTAATCCTCAAAGGAGTTTGGTTGTTATGGGATTGGCATTGGCTACGAGTATTGATGCCTTAGTGGTTGGCGTTAATTTTGCATTTTTAGATATGCCAATTTCTTTTCCTGTTTATATAATTGGTTTGGTTTCGTTTATTTTATCATTTATAGGTGTATCTATTGGTTGCAAACTGGGAACAAAAGTTAATGTGAAATTTACTCTGATTGGTGGGGTGATTTTAATTGTTTTGGGAACGAATATTCTTTATGAGCACTTGTCGTAACCCATTTGATAAAGAGAAAATCTAAGTTTTTCGTTAAAAAAATACAATTCATTATTTTTATGATTGAATTTTGTTTTAATTGCATCTGTTTTAAAAATAAATTAATGCTCTTTTTTGCCCGATATATAGTATTGTTGTTCGTCTTTTTAGCACCTTTGACGTCTTGTAAGCAGACTGTTCATGGTGGAAGTAAATCAGAAGGGGAGCAAGTTCAGACTAAGGATAGTTTAGATCATGATAAGGTTTACCCAAAATTTGTGTTTACTAAAGAAATACATAAATTTGGGAACGTTACAGAAGGTGAAATTGTCGTTTGTGAATTTTATTTTCGAAATGTTGGGGATGCAAATCTTATTATCAAGTCCATTGAAAGTTCTTGTGGGTGTACGGCTGTAAAATGGGATAAAAATCCAATTAAAAAGGGTGAAGAATCCAGAATTACTGTAGAGTTCGATTCAAAAGGCAGACATGGCAAACAATATAAAGTGTTGACTATATTTGCCAATACAAAACCCAAAGTAAAGGAGCTTAAAATTACCGCTACTGTGAAGTAGTGTTTCATATAGAAAATTTAATTTGTTAATTTAATATTTATTTCAAATGCTTAATTTATTAAACATTGTGCTTATGGCACAGCCTCAGGAAGGTCAGAATCCTTTTATGTCTTTTCTTCCTTTAGTATTAATCGTTGTTGTTTTTTATTTTTTCATGATTCGTCCACAGATGAAACGTCAGAAAGAATTGAAGAAATTTCGTGAAGAGTTGAAAAAAGGTGACAAAGTGGTTACTACCGGAGGTATTTATGGTAAAATTGTTGAGCTTCACGAAACAACCATTATTATGGAAGTTGAAGGTCAAGCTCGCCTGAAGGTAGATAAGGTTGCTGTTATCAAGGATATGAGTGACGTTGCTCAGAAGTAATTGATGAAAAAATAGTGTTTATTCGCTGTTAATTATATTACAAAATACAATTCCTGTATTTTTGTTAGCCTAAAAGCTATTACTTTGTAGAGTAATAGCTTTTTTTGTTTAAATTCATGCTTGAATTATTAGCATAAGGATGGCTCGGTAAAAGAGTTTGAATAATGGCTTAACCTCTTAAAATGTAAGATTTTGACTTTGCCCGATTTAAAACAAATTAAAGGTGTATTTGATAAAGAGAATATTAAAGCCAATAAGAAATTGGTGATTTATATGTTTTTTGTTGCGTTGGCGACCATTTTTTGGTTTCTAAATGCCTTGAGTAAAGAATATACAACCACTGTTAATTACCCTGTATCATACAGCGATTTTCCTTCGAAAAAACTTTTGAGTAATGAGTTACCTTCAAGGTTGAAGTTAACCGTTCGTGCATATGGGTTTGATTTATTACGATATAAACTCAGTTTTCTTCAGTCGATTAATTTTCCGGTGAATGAGTTTACCAACAACAGGTTGGAAAAAAAAGGGGAAAACACTTTTTTATTTTCAACCGATAGAATTACCAGTGCTGTAGCTGCCCAGCTTTCATCTGCGATTAGTGTGACTCATATTTCTCCTGACACCATCCATTTTCAATTTTCGCCTTTAGTCGAGAAAAAAATACCGGTACATCTTAATTCAGATCTTAAGTTCGAACCTCAATTTCGTTTAGGGGGCGATGTCGTTTTGAGCCCTGATAGTATTTGGGTTATTGGTGCAAAGGCTATTGTTGATAGCGTGAAGCAGATTGAAACCGAAAATTTAAAACTTAAGAAATTGAATGAGACGACCCATAAGAAGCTTAGTTTAATGAAGATAAAGGGGCTGAAATATGTGCAGAAAAAGGTTGAAGTTGAGTTGCCTGTGGAACAGTTTACCGAAGCTCAGCAGCAAGTCAGTCTTAAGGTTGTCAATTTGCCTGATTCGGTATTTATACGATTGTTTCCGCATGAAGCAAAAATTTCTTATTTAGTTGGTTTAATGGATTATGAAACCATTAGCCCTGAGCAATTTGAGCTTGAAATAGATTATAATTCGATAGATCTTACGACTAATAAAATCAAAGTAAACCTTAAAAGCTCTCCTCTGAATGTTTCTAATGTGAGATTTTATCCTGACGAAGTCGTTTATTTGATTGAGAAGAGGAATACGGGAAATTAAGAGAGTTAAGTTTCATTGTGAGCTAATTGTAAATTAAATTTTAAAATTGATGACGAAGCCACTTAGTATTGGTTTAACAGGGGGAATTGGAAGTGGGAAATCTTTGGTTGCTGAGTTTTTTAGCTTGTTAGGTGTTCCTGTTTATACTTCTGATGTGGAAGCTAAAAAGTTGATGCAAACCGATATTACGATTCGTGAAAGTTTACTTAATGAGTTTGGCGATTCTGTTTATTCCGAATCGGGAGAATTAAATCGAGCAGAATTGGCTAATATCATTTTTAATGATGCTGAAGCTTTGAAAAAAGTGAATGCGATTGTGCATCCTCAAGTGCGTTTGCATTATCAGGCCTGGTTGGAAAAACAAGTTGAGGTGGCTTATGTCATTCAGGAATCAGCTATCCTTTTTGATACGGGACTCTATAAAAATTTTGATCGGATTATAACGGTTACTGCTGATACCGAAATACGAATTCAGAGGGTTATGCTGCGAGATAAGTGTACCCGGGAATCCGTTCTGGAACGGATGAGTAAACAGGTTGCTGAGCAAACAAAAATCGATCTGTCTGATTTTGTAATATATAATAACTCAGAGCTTATTATACCACAAATTATTTCAATTCATGAGCAATTAATTAGCTTGTAAAGAATTGTTTCATGTGTGTTTGAATACGGTTATTAAGGCAAAGTTGGCGTTAAACTTTGTTAAACACTGATTTTTTTCGTGTCAAAAAAAGTCTTTAATTCAGGCATCTTTTGTTTCTTTGGTATTTCACACGTGTTGCAGAGAAGGCAAATTGTTTGCGACAGATCAATTATAAATTTCGATATATTTTAATATGGCAAAATTCGGAAAGTGGATAGCTGGCGGTTTAGGATGGGCATTTTTAGGCCCCATTGGTGGTGTGTTAGGCTATTTTGTGGGATCAGCTTTTGATTCTGTAGACATAAAAGCAACAGGAAGACCAGGAACAACTCAAGGCGATTTTTTAATGAGTTTATTGGTGCTTGTTGCAGCTGTGATGAAAGCTGATGGTAAGGTCTTGAAATCTGAGTTGGATTACGTCAAATCATATCTAATCAAAAGTTTTGGAACCGAAAAAACAGGAGAAGCTTTAACTATATTACGTGATATTTTAAATCGTGATATTCCTGTTGAGCAGGTTTGTGCGCAAATCAGCCAGCAACTCGATTATTCTTCGCGTTTACAGTTGTTGCACTTTTTGTTTGGTATCGCACAGGCCGATGGTGTCATAGCTGATTCTGAATTGAAGATGATAGAGCGAATCTATTATTACATGGGCGTTAAGTCTGCAGATTTCAATTCAATCAAGTCGATGTTTATTCAGGAGACGGGTTGGGCTTATCAGGTGCTCGAAATTGATAAGACTGCAAGCGATGATGAGATTAAAAAAGCTTATCGTAAAATGGCAGTTAAGTATCATCCTGACAAAGTGAGCTACTTAGGTGAGGATGTGCAAAAAGCAGCTAAAGAAAAGTTTCAGAAAGTGAGTGAAGCTTACGAAAAGATAAAAAAAGAGAGAGCTTTTGCATAAAATGATGATCGGAGTTAAAAAACAGTATTAATTAATTTTTTTTAACCGTCCGGAATTTTATTTTTGTGCTTCCAACTAAAAAATGACAATATGTTGAAAGGAATATTAGCTATATCAGGACAGACTGGACTGTTTAAATTGGTTTCAAACTCGAAAAGTGGTTTTATCGTTGAATCTTTAATCGACAAGAAGCGTATGCCTGCACACGCAACTTCAAAGATTTCTGCTTTAGAGGATATCGCTATCTTTACAGAAGAGGGAGATGTTCAATTACAAGAAGTAATTAAGACCATCAAGGAGAAAGAGAATGGTGGACAAGCCATTAGTCATAAAGCATCGGGCAACGAGTTGAAAGCATACATGAAAGAGATCTTGCCTAACTACGATGAAGATCGTGTATATGTTTCTGATATGAAGAAGGTTTTCCAATGGTATAACATTCTTCAGGAAAACGATATGCTGAATGAAGTTGAAACTGAGGAAGAAGAAACTTCAGGAGAAGAGTAAACTCCAGTTCTGAAAAAAAAGCGAGGCTATCAATTGTTTGATAGCCTCGCTTTTTTATTTAAAGTTAAACTTATTCGAATATATTTCTGGAAATTAAGAATTTAGAATCTTCCAAAGCTTTAAGGGCATGTAATTCTCCTTTTGAGAAAGAAAAGAAATCATCTGCTTCGACGCAGGTTGTACGACCTGCAATTTCAAATTCAATTTTTCCCGATATTAAATAAAGAGCAGCATGGGCAGGAGCTGGCTGTGGGGGAACGACCATACCTTTTTTTACAGCTACAATTAAGGATTCGAAAGTCCCGTTGTCATAAATTTGTTTTTTATCTATTCCCGTAATTTCGATTTCTTGTGAGAGTTGACGTTTGTGCATCGTTTGTGTTTTAGATTTTGTTTAAGCAATTAAAATTTATACTTATATTTCAGAGGAAAATATAAGTCAACCAGAAACCTAAAAATACGGAAAGCGATGCCAAATAAAAATAGTATTCAGATCTGTTTGTTTTTAATTTTAACATGGAGTCTAATTTCGTGTGGGAGATCAACTACCTTGATTGAGGAATGTAAACGTGTGATCGAAACAGATAAGGCTTTTTCTGATTATTCTCAAGAGCATGGAATGGCAGAATCTTTTTATAAATATGCCTCTCCCAAAGCGGTTATGTTACGTGATAATTCCTATCCTATTATAGGGAATGAGAACATAAAAGCGTTATTGTCATCAACAGAAAAAACAAATCATATCTTAACCTGGGAACCTCAATATGCCGATGTCTCATCATCTAGAGATATGGCCTACACTTATGGGTATTACAAATACATCACACCAGATTCAACCTATAGAGGTTGTTATGTTTCCATTTGGAAAAAGGATATGCATGATCAGTGGAAATTTGTGTTTGATGCCGGAAGTAGTGGTTTAGGCAAAGAAAAATCGGAATAAACATGTTCAAATAGTTAGATATTGAACTCTATTTACAGTATAATTATAAAATTTGTTGAGTATTTATAAAAATAATTCATTCATAATTATTATATTTCATCAAATTAAGTAAATTTACCACGCTATTAATAACAAAAAATTTAAGTAATGCCACAAGGTACCGTAAAATTCTTTAATGAAACTAAAGGTTTTGGTTTTATTAAAAACAATGAGACAGACGAAGACATCTTTGTACACGTAACAGGATTAATTGATAAAATTGATCAGGGTGACGTTGTTACTTTTGATGTTGTTGAAGGAAAAAAAGGAATGAATGCTGTTAATGTAAAAATTGACTAATTCCTCTATTCTTTTTGTCAAAGCTCAATGTGAATTGGGCTTTTTTTATGCCCTTAATTTTGCAAAAACACCTGAAACTTTCCTAAAATCTATCTGTATTCGAGTTTTTCATCTCTGTGTATTGTTATATATTTGTTAGATGATTAATACAGATGAAAAACTCATACTCCTAAATAAGATCAGTGCCGATACACTGATGGAACATTTAGGAATTATTTATACTGAAGTTGGTGATGATTACCTGGTTGCAGAAATGCCTGTAAGCTCCAAACATTATCAACCCATGCGAATACTTCATGGAGGTGCAACACTTGCTCTAGCAGAGTCAGTGGGGAGCGCTCTGTCTGTTATTCATATTGATCTAAATCGATTTGATGTAAAAGGCATGGAAATAAATGCCAATCATATTCGCAGCATTAAAAAAGGGACACTCCGAGCTAAGGCAAAGTTTATCCATAAAGGAAGAACAAGTCATATTGTTGAGATTACAATTTGTAATGAGCAGGATAAGTTAATTTCTATTTGTCGTCTGACTAATGTTGTGTTAAAGAAACAGCTATGAAAGAGGACTTCGCATTAAAAAAAATTGAAGCTGTTCTTACGACGTGTTTAGCCAATCATCTTGCATTTTACGCTTACAAACGCCCCAATACCCAACAGATTGAAATCGGTATCCAAAAGGATCTGGATCTGTTGAAATATACAGATTTTGCTGATTTGGAAGGGTTGTCTGGTTTTGTAATGGCGCCTTTTGATTCTAATCAACAACATCCTTCCTGGTTTATTCGAGACGATTTTAATTTCAGCTCTTTTAATGATGATGAAATTGAACGTCTCAATCAATATAAAAACACGATTGATGAGAAGGAACAAAAGCCTATTGCAGCACAAAAGGAAGATGATTATTTTACTCAAATAGCAGCGTTTTTAGATGAACTGAAAGCTGGGAAGCTGGAGAAAGTAATACTGTCCCGGATTCAACTTGAAAAAGAGATTTCAGATGTTAAGAGAGCTGCTTTGTTTCTCCAGCTCTGTCAGCATTATCCACAAGCATTTGTTTCCTTTGTTTCATTACCAGGTGTTTGCTCATGGATGGGGGCTAGTCCTGAATTGCTTTTTAAATCACAGAATAGTTTCTCGGAAACCGTCGCTTTAGCAGGTACTATGCCTGTTTATCAAGGCTGTTCTCTGGAAAGGGAGTGGGGGAGTAAAGAGATCGAGGAACAAGCATTTGTGAGTGATTATATAGAGCGTGTTTTTAAGGATAATGCCATTTGTGCTTATGAAAAAATCGGTCCCTATACCGTTCAAGCGGGTCAAGTTGTCCATTTAAAAACCGATTTTAAAACCCAAGCCGACTTGAGTTTTAAAGATAAGTCGAAGATAATTTCGGCATTGCATCCAACGCCAGCCGTTTGTGGATTACCTAAAATTAAAGCTCTTGATTTAATAAAGCGGGTTGAGACTCACGATAGAGAATATTATGCTGGCTTTTGGGGCCCCATTCATGCAAATGGTGAATGTGCGTTGTATGTGAATTTGAGAACCATGAAATTATCAAAAAATCATTTATCTTTATTTGTCGGTGGGGGAATAACAGCAGACTCTATTCCGCAAAAGGAATGGGAAGAGACACAACATAAGGCACAAACTTTATTGTCGGTAATCAATAAGTTTGACGCAAACTGATA